>NZ_JAGGQR010000010.1:0-188781 GCF_018613205.1 Bacillus sp. ISL-46 | reverse complement strand
GTACTTTTTCAGTGGCCTCCATAAATGTAGAGGGTTGGTTTAACGATTGATTTCCTTGACTCTGCCAACTTGACCATCCGTCAGCCGCACTTTAATGCCATGTGGGTGAAAACTTGACTTGGTCAATATATCCTTAACAGTTCCCTCAGTGAGTTTCCCGCTTCTTTGATCTGCTTTTAGGACTATTTTGACTAAAGTCCCAGGGACAATGTCTACTCTATTTTGACCACTAGACACCCATTTTTCTCCGTGAATTACTTACTTTTTTAGTCTGCTGGCTTTGCAGCTTTTTAGTTGCCTGTGAGCTATTTGAGCTTGAATTTCCTCCGGCCGCTTTGTTTTTCTTATTTTCCAACTGCTGTTTCATCGCTTCTTGAAGACTAATTTTCTTCTTCGGTTCTTCCTGTGGATTGGTTTGGTTTGAATCACTCATAAAAAATCCTCCTAATAAAGTGTTGACTTCATTATAAGCTATTTTCGTCCAAATAAAAATTTTTTTGACGTTATTTCTTATTTTTGGAATAACGTCCTTTATTTTTAATACCTATGTAATAGTGGGGGGTACATGTTATCCTGTTGATAATCAATATTAATTTATATTTATTATAATTTAGTATTGATTTTAATAAGATTTATATTATAATTTGTTTAAGCTTTAAAAAATAGTTTACGAGGTGATCAAATGGGTAATGGCAACAAACACTTAACAACAGGAAATGGAGCACCAGTCGGTGATAATCAAAATTCGATGACGGCTGGATCACGTGGACCAACATTGATTCAAGATGTACATTTACTAGAGAAATTGGCACACTTTAACCGTGAGAGAGTTCCTGAGCGTGTTGTCCACGCCAAAGGTGCCGGAGCACATGGCTATTTCGAAGTGACCAATGATATGTCAAAATATACAAAAGCAAAATTGTTTAATAGCGTTGGAAAACGTACACCTATGTTTATTCGCTTCTCAACTGTTGCAGGTGAACTTGGTTCAGCTGATACAGTTCGCGATCCGCGTGGCTTTGCTGTTAAGTTTTATACGGAAGAAGGAAACTATGATTTAGTAGGGAACAATACGCCAGTCTTCTTCATTCGCGATGCGATTAAATTTCCTGATTTCATTCATACTCAAAAAAGAGATCCTAAAACCCATTTGAAAAATCCAACTGCAGTTTGGGACTTCTGGTCACTGTCACCTGAATCCTTACACCAAGTTACCTATTTAATGGGTGACCGAGGACTTCCAGCAACACTTAGACACATGAATGGCTATGGCAGCCATACCTTTAAATGGGTTAATGCGGATGGAGCGGCAGTTTGGGTCAAATATCACTTTAAATCCGAACAAGGTGTTAAGAATATGGCACCAGAGCTTGCTGGTAAGTTAGCTGGTGATAATCCTGATTACCATACGGAAGACTTATTTCATGCAATTGACAAGGGGGACTTCCCAGCATGGAGACTCCATGTTCAAATCATGCCTTTTGAAGATGCTGAAACGTATCGCTTCGATCCGTTTGATGTCACAAAGGTATGGTCACATAAGGACTACCCATTAATCGAGGTTGGGCGTATGGTGCTCAACCGTAATCCGGAAAACTATTTTGCAGAGGTCGAGCAGGCCACATTCTCTCCTGGAACAATGGTCCCTGGTGTTGAGGCTTCGCCGGATAAAATGCTTCAAGGCCGACTATTTGCTTATTCGGATGCCCACCGCTATCGTGTAGGACCGAATCATAATTTGCTCCCAATTAATCGTCCAAAGGTAGAAGTAAATAACTATCAACGTGATGGGGCGATGCGTTCCGATCATAATGGTGGTGGTTCGGTTTACTATGAGCCAAACAGTTTTGGAGGACCAAAGGAGGAACCTGAACATAAACAAACTGCCTTCCAGGTTACTGGACTTGCTGAACAAGTAGCCTATGATCAAAATGACCACTACACACAAGCCGGTGATTTATATCGCTTAATGTCAGCAGACGAGCGTGCCCGCTTAATTGAAACAGTGGTAGGCGCAATGAAGCCAGTTGAGAGGGATGACATAAAGCTTCGTCAAATTCAACATTTCTACAAAGCAGACCCAGAATATGGTGAGAAAGTAGCCAAAGGGTTAAATCTAGCTATTCCTCAAGAGGTAAAGTGACTATGAAACTAGTAAAGGCCGTTCATTAAGATGAACGGTCTTTTTTCATGGTAACAAGAGCTGAGATCTAGTCAATTTTTTAATGATTAATCGAACTATTTTTGCAGGAATTTAAGGGCAATGATTAGAATTATATTAATATGATGATTCAAAAGGGGGATTAGCATGAGTATCCAGGTAATAGAAAAAGAAGAAATGAAAGTTGTTGGGATTTCATGGAATGGAACTTACTCACAAATCAGTACACTTCCACGTCTTTTTCAAGAAATGGTTAATCGACTAGAAGAAGTATCCTATCAAACGAAAGAACCTGTATTGATTGCACCTTTTCATAGCCGGGAAACAGAGTTCACCTATTATGTAACAACGCCCGTAGAAAAAATTGACGAAATTCCCGATGGTATGGTTGGATTTACGATTCCGAGTAAAAATTATGTTTTTTCTACCCATAAAGGAAAGCAAGAGGAAGTCGAAATTACATATCAACAAATATATGCTTGGATGAAAGAATATGGCTATGAACAGGATCACAACGCATTAAGCATTGAAGTATATAAAGAAGAGAATAAACATCTGTATGCTTCTGGGGAGCTTCACTTTGATATTTATTTACCGGTAAAGACTTATAAAGAGTAAACTAATTCTTTCAATGGAAGCAAGCTAAGGGAAGAAGCAATCACCTTAGCTTATGGATTTTATGTGAAATAATGATCAAATAATTTTAGAATGAAAATACTTTTTAGTGCGTTTCCCTTTACTGTTACAATAGATTATACTATCATTAATTTAAGAATTGTATATTCCTTCGGGGTCAGGTGAAATTCCTAACCGGCGGTGATGAAGCGATGCTTCTTAGTCCGTGACCCGTTTAACATATTATTGTTAAACGGTGGATCTGGTGAAACTCCAGAGCCGACAGTTAAAGTCTGGATGGGAGAAGGAAAAGACAGGATTAATTGTAGGGTGTAGTGTACCTATTTTTAACCCTTTATTTTCTATTGTCTTTTACAGGACCCTGAGGACTTATTGTCTTCAGGGTCCTTTTCATTTTAGCGTAAGAATTTAAGTGGAACCTAGTAAGGAGAAGGAAATTATGTTTACTGGAATTATTGAAGAAATTGGGGTAGTCGCGAACATCCAGCGGACTGGGGAGTCGTTTGTGTTAGCCATTGAAGCAAAGAAAATACTAAATGATGTTCACCTTGGCGACAGTATTGCGGTCAACGGGGTATGTCTAACGGTGACATCCTTTACGGGAAAGCTGTTCACGGTAGATGTTATGCCCGAAACGGTCAAAGCTTCAAGTTTAAATATGGTAAAGCGAGGTTCCAAAGTAAATCTTGAGCGGGCGATGGCAGCAGGTGGAAGGTTTGGCGGCCATTTTGTCTCAGGACATATCGATGGAACAGGCATAATTAAAAGTAAACAGTCCTTCGAAAATGCGGTCTACTATGAGATTGAAGCGGAGCAGGAATTATTAAAATATGTCATCTTAAGAGGCTCTATCACGGTAGATGGGACAAGTTTGACTGTTTTTGCGGTAACAGAAAATAGTTTTACACTATCGATCATCCCCCATACATTATCGGAAACGATTTTGGGACTAAAAGGGTCAGGGGATATCGTTAATCTAGAATGCGATATGATTGGTAAATACGTTGGACATTTTATCAAAAACCTTTCAAGTGATACAGCGCAAAAGCGTAAGACAGGGATAACGGCACAATTTTTAGCAGACAATGGCTTTAATTAAATGATGGTTGGAAAAGTCTAGTTTTAATTGGTTTGTAATTTTGAAAGGAGAGATGTGGCGTGTTTAATACGATTGACGAAGCTCTTGCTGATTTAAAAGAAGGAAAGGTTGTTATTGCCTGCGATGATGAGAACAGGGAAAATGAAGGGGACTTTATTTCTCTTGCTGAAAAAGCAACGCCTGAGGTTATAAATCTTATGGCCACTCACGGAAGAGGTCTAATCTGTGTTCCCATTGACGAGGCATTAGCTCAAAAGCTCGACTTACATCCAATGGTTTCCAAGAACACGGATCCAAATCGAACAGCTTTTACCGTAAGCATTGACCATAAATTTTCTACCACTGGCATTTCTGCATTTGAACGTTCAGCAACGGTGTTGAGTATGGTTGACCCGGAATCAAAAGCATCTGATTTTTTAAGACCAGGGCATATGTTTCCGCTAATTGCTAAAAAAGGCGGAGTCTTGAGCAGAACGGGGCATACAGAAGCAGCTGTAGACCTTGCAATTTTATGCGGTGCCAAGCCTGCTGGTGTCATTTGTGAAATCATGAATGACGATGGCACGATGGCACGTGTCCCCCAACTGCGTAAAATTGCTGATAAGCTAAACATTAAAATGATAACGATTAAAGATTTAGTAGAATACCGAAACAACAAGGAAAACTTAGTTAAGCGGGAAGTTTAAAACAAATTTAGGAGGCATACTCATGGGTAATATTTTTGAAGGAAATTTAGTTGGCTCAGGATTAAAAGTTGGAATCGTGGTTGGACGTTTTAATGAATTCATTACAAGTAAATTATTAGGCGGTGCACAGGATGCACTTAAAAGACATGGCGTCAGTGAGACAGACGTAGATATTGCCTGGGTACCAGGTGCATTTGAGATTTCATTAATTGCCCAAAAAATGGCTAATAGCAAAAAATATGATGCAGTTATCACGCTCGGCACAGTCATTCGCGGCTCTACTCCACATTTTGACTTTGTTTGTAATGAAGTGGCAAAAGGGGTTTCCGCAATTAATTTAAGTAGTGGCATTCCGGTCATTTTTGGAGTGTTAACCACGGATTCTATTGAACAAGCGATTGAGCGTGCCGGAACAAAAGCAGGTAATAAAGGTTGGGACGCAGCATCGGCAGCTATTGAAATGGCAAATTTATGCAGAACGATTGAACTATAAAATTATTGCAAAAAACATATACAAATCATTCCACCTTTTCTATAATGAATTTAACAAAAAATATTTTTAAAAATTAGGTGCTAAATCTTTACGAAAGATTTTCAGCTTAAAAGGGAAGTTTGGTATAAGCCAACGCGGTCCCGCCACTGTAAATGAGAGCAACCTATATGGTGCCACTGTCGAATTCGATGGGAAGGCATAGGAAGCGATGATCATGAGCCAGGAAACCTGCCTAATTCTTGTGCGCCAATAAACCTACGAGGATAGGAAGGTGTTGAAGGCTAGACTCCTTTTACTTTTCACTAGTAATTGAATCTAATCATACCAACATCTCCATTAACAGTGTGGAGATGTTTTTTTGTTGTTATCCAAGCAATTGTGTTTAGCACAAGAGGAATTATTTTTTGTTACATAAGGTAATTACACAGAAAGCAGGGAGAAAAATGAAAAAATTGTATTCATTGCTGTTAGTAGTATTATTGACAGTAGGAGTTTTAGCAGGATGTGCTGAAAAGAAAGACGAAGTTAACGAAGAAAATAAAACTAGTGTAGAAAAGAAAACAGCGGAAATAACCTATCCAGTTACACTTACTGATGCTGCCAAAACTAAAGTTATCATCGAAAAGAAACCTGAAAAGATCGTTTCACTAATTCCAAGTAATACAGAAATTGCATTTGCATTAGGACTTGACAAAGAAGTGGTGGGAGTGTCTGATTTCGATAATTATCCGGAAGCAGCGACGAAAAAAGAAAAAATCGGCGGACAGGAAATAAACTTAGAAAAAATCATTTCCTTAAAACCAGATTTAGTGCTAGCACATGCATCGTCCGCTCATAATTCTGAAGCAGGGCTTCAGCAGCTTAAAGATGCTGGAATTACCGTTTTGGTTGTTAATGATGCGCAAAATTTTGACCAAGTTTATGATTCCATTGATATGATTGGGAAAGCTACCGGTGAAACAGCGAAAGCCGATGAGATGATTAAAGGGATGAAGGATAAATTGGCCGAAATTAAAGCAAAGGCTGGGGAAATAAAAGAAAAGAAAAAGGTATTAGTTGAAGTTTCACCCGCTCCAGAAATTTATACACCTGGCAAGAATACCTTTATGGATCAAATGCTAAATATAATTAATGCGGAAAACATCGCAAATGATCAAGAAGGCTGGATTAAAATTGATCAAGAGGCGATGATTAAACGCAATCCAGATGTAATCCTGACTACCTATGGATACTATGTCAAAAATCCGGCGGAACAAGTTTTAACTAGAAAGGGCTGGGAAACGGTCAACGCTGTAAAAAATAAGCATGTAGTCGATGTGGATTCTGATCGCGTGACTCGCTCAGGCCCTCGGATCGTTGAAGGAGTAGAAGATCTTGCAAAGGCTGTCTATCCTGAGATTTTTAAATAATAAATATTTAGCCTATATAATAGCTGGAATGTTCCTTGTTCTAGCTTTTTTATTAGGGATTTCAATTGGAACAGTTTCGGTTCCAATCTTAACAATTATTAAGATTATCAGTGCTAAATTATTTGGGGTTATTTCATTGGAGACAATTGACCCTATGTATTCAAGTATTGTCCTTAACATTCGCTTACCTAGAGTGATTTTATCTGGTCTTGTCGGGGCTTCTCTTGCTATTGCAGGGGCAGTCTTCCAAGGTCTGCTAAGAAATCCGTTAGCAGATCCTTATACATTGGGTGTATCCTCCGGGGCGTCAGTTGGAGCGGTGTTGACACTGTTTTTCCATCTATCTATTCCTTTTATTGGTTCCTTCACATTACCATTGCTAAGTATTTTATTTTCCTTTTTAACCATCTTTTTAGTCCTTACTTTCGCCAGTAAAATAGAGCGTTCGATGAGAGTGGAAACGATTATTTTAACAGGGATAATTTTTAGCTCCTTCTTAGGGGCAATTATTTCGCTGATGATTGCGCTTACTGGAGATGAGTTGAGGCAAATTATTGGCTGGCTATTAGGAAGTGTATCGATGAGAGGCTGGGAGTACATAAAGATCATTTTGCCATTTTTTATCATTGGCTCAGGCCTGCTGATTTTTAATGCAAAGGAACTAAACGCCATGTCGTTTGGTGAAGAGCGGGCACAGCATTTAGGGGTCAATGTTCAAAAAAGAAAGCTAATTATTTTAACAGCTGGCTCTATTTTAACAGGAGCGGCAGTTGCGGTGTCAGGTACCATTGGTTTTGTCGGGCTAGTGATTCCACATTTATCAAGATTATTATGGGGTCCCGATCACCGGCACCTCCTTCCGTTATCAATCATAACAGGAAGCGGTTTTTTAATCTTAGCTGACCTAATTTCAAGAACAATCATATCTCCTACAGAATTACCCATTGGTGTCATCACGGCTTTAATTGGTGCACCGGTATTTGCAATAATCCTGCTCCAAAGAAAAAGAACGGAAAGAAGTGGTTAAAGGATGCTTAGTGTTCAACAGATTTCCGGTGGATACTCGAGTGAAGCGGTTCTGAAAGACATTTCTTTTGATGTGGAAAAGGGAGAATTATTCGGGATATTGGGGCCGAATGGAAGTGGAAAGACAACCCTTTTAAAAATGCTTAGTGGAATTTTACCAATCCAAAAGGGTGAGATTTTTATCAATCGGAAACGGCTGCAGGAATACAAAGCAAAACAGCTGGCCCAAATTATTGCCGTTCTTTCACAACATTCATCACAATCTTTCTCATACACCGTAAAAGAGACCGTCTCGCTTGGCCGTTATGCACATCAAAAGGGGTTGTTTCAAACCTGGAGTAAAGCCGATGAAGAGGTTGTCCAACGAGTAATGAAGCAAATTGGTGTTTCCAGATTCCAAAATAAAAATATTCAGGAATTATCAGGCGGTGAAAAACAAAGAGTATTTCTCGCCCAAGCTTTGGCCCAAGAGCCTGAAATACTATTGTTAGATGAACCCACTAACCATTTGGATTTGTCGTATCAAAAGGAATTGTTAGATTTCTTAAAACAATGGACGTCAGAAAATGGATTAACAGTCATCTCCATTTTTCACGATTTAAACCTTGCCGGGCTTTATTGTGATCGATTGCTCCTTCTCGAAAATGGCAGGATAAATATTGATCATATTCCTAATGAGGTGCTGCGGGAAGATCGAATAAGAGATGTGTATCATACAGACATTCAAAAACATCCCCATCCTAAAGTCGCTGCACCGCAGATGGTTTTACTGCCAAAAGTGAATCACGAAGTTGTCGATTTTGACCTAGATGAGTCGATGCTGAATATTTCAGAAGAATTTATCGAGTTAACATCCCCCATGCCATTAAGGACAATGTCATCTGGGGTGATTGGTTCGGGAACGGGATGGCACCAAACATTTGTGAACCGCCATGTTCACAAGGATTACAGCTGTAGTGACTATCGTATAGAAATGACCTCATTTTTAAAATCAAACGGGTTTGAACCGTCGGAAACTGTTGGCATGATGACCGCAGTTGTCCTCGAAGATGTAGTTTACAAGCGGTTTGAACATAATAGCTTCTCGGTATTTGCTGTTGTGACAGCTGGGGTGGGAAATGCAATTGATGCTTCGAAAAGTGAGCTGCATTCATTTGATATGATACCTGGTACGATTAATACATGGATTTTTGTGAACGGTGAGTTGACAGAGGAAGCTTTCATACAATGCATCATGACCGCAACTGAAGCGAAGGTTAAGGCATTGAATGATCTAAAGGTAATCGATGAAGTCACCGGAACGATCGCCACCGGTACATCGACAGATAGTATCTTAATTGCTGCTACTCAAACAGGTGAAGTATTAGAATTTGCGGGAACGATTACCCCGTTAGGCAAGCTTATTAGCAAGGCAGTTTATCAGTGCACGATCGAAGCGATTCAAAAATCCAGCAAGAGAAAATGCAAATGATCGTTCATCATTTAATCTCAATCACAGTTGCCTATATTATTGACCTGTTTATTGGGGATCCACCCGATTGGCCCCACCCTGTAAGATGGATTGGAACGATGATAACATTTCTTGAAAAACGTTGGAATAATGGTAAGTCTAAGCGGTGGAAAGGGGTGGCCATGCTCCTTTTTATCTTACTCTTAGTTTTTTTCGTCGTTTTGTTATTAGTTTTAATAGGATATTGGATTCATCCTTTTGTTGGAATTTTAGTGGAAGGTATGATTATTTCTACAACCATTGCTCAAAAAAGCTTGAAGGTGGCTTCTCTAGAAGTCTATCGTCCATTAATAGAAGGGGACCTTCCTGAAGCTAGGAAAAAACTATCCTATATTGTTGGCCGTGATACAGATTCCTTGGATGAGAGTGAAATCGCTCGCGGCACGATTGAGACTGTGGCCGAAAATACTAGTGATGGGGTGACGGCCCCCTTGTTTTGGGCACTGATTGGCGGAGCCCCGCTGGCGATGGTTTATCGCGCAACCAATACATGTGATTCGATGGTGGGCCACATGAACGCTAGATATAAAGAGTTTGGCTGGGCGTCTGCAAAATGGGATGATGTGATGAGCTGGGTTCCAAGTCGATTAACTGGGATCATCATGCTGATAGGAAAACGTCCCGTAAGGATGCCTTATAGAAAAGCTTGGACGATTTTATTCCGTGATGCGAAAAAGCATCCGAGCCCAAACAGCGGCTGGGGTGAAGCGGCTGTCGCAGCTATTTTAGGGATACAGCTTGGCGGAATCAATTATTATAAAGGATTGATATCGAACCGGGCAAAAATGGGTGAACCCATTCAGTCCATCCAAACGGAACATATCATCAAGGCCAATCAAATTCTTAGCAAAACGGTCTTTTTATTTTTATTATTTTTATGGATAGGGGGAATGGTCCTTGAATTGGCCGTCACATGGCTCGAATCCTCAATATTTATATGAGGCAATGGGCCTTGCACTCCCGTTGCAGTATATTGATTTTAGCGCAAATATCAATCCACTTGGCCCGCCATCTACTTTGAAAGAAAAATGGCCGGATTTTTTTCAAGAAATTAATGTTTATCCAGATCCTTATGCAACACAGCTGAAGGAAAGGATTGCAAAATCGCAGCAGACCCCGATCGATACAATCCTAATTGGAAATGGAGGAGCAGAGCTTATTACGCTGCTTGCCCGTATGCTTGCCGGCAAAAAAGTAGTTATTGTGGAACCAACATTTTCGGAATATGAACAAGCATGTCGGGCAAACAAATGTGAAATTGTCTACCATCAACTAGTGGAGCCCAATTTTGAATTGAATTCGGTCAATTTACACTCGAATTTGATGGATGCAGATGCTTTGTTTTTGTGTAATCCAAACAATCCAACAGGTATTTACTATCCGGCCTCTACGATTATTTCGATCATAGAGGAATGTGAAAAGCGGGATTGCCTTGTCATCTTGGATGAAGCATTTTTTGATTTTTTAATAGAATATGAATCATTGGTTCCATACATAAACAAGTTTTCAAATTTAATTATTATTCGCTCACTGACAAAGATGTTTGCGATTCCAGGAATACGCTTGGGATATTTAATCGCTCAGCCAGCGATTGTTTCGGGCCTTAGCCAGTTGCAATCACATTGGAGTACTAATACCATTGCGTTATTAGCAGGGGAACTTTGTCTGCAAAATGAATTTTTTATTAAAGAGACACAGGCATATATTAGTCATGAGCGGAAAAGGCTGTTTGCCTTTTTTACACAGGAAGAATTTGTGGTTTCGTCTTCCAACGTGAATTTCTATTTATTGAAGGATCCGCATTTGAGAGATCAGTTTGCGTTGTTTGAGTTCCTTCTACATCAAGGCATCATTCCAAGGCATACCTTTAACTTTCCTGGTTTAGAGGGAAGATGGCTTCGGTTTGCCATAAAAAGTAATCAAGAAAATAATCAACTAATGGAAGTGTTGGCGAAATGGCGTCATCATCATTAATCTTCATAACAGGCGGAGTAAGAAGTGGGAAGAGCGGCTTTGCTGAGAGGAAAGCAGTAGAGATCGCTCGTAAGACAGGCTGCCAACTTAACTATCTGGCAACCGGCTTTCCTTCTGACTCAGAAATGAAGGCACGAATTGAAAAACACCAACGCGATCGAGATTCAGCGAATTACCGGTGGAAAACGTATGAACAGTCAGTTCAAATTGGGAAAATTGCTGTTGACTTTCATGATAAGGATATTGTTTTGTTGGATTGTGTCACAACTCTATTAAATAATGAATTGTTTTCTTCTGAGCAAGTATGGGATGAACGTTTTTTAGAAAAGGTCAAAGAAAATGTGATCACAGGGATTACTTCGATAAAAAATCATGCTCGGACAATAATTGTCGTCAGTAATGAAGTATTAAACGAGCCGTTACTTGGAAATGATCTGGTGTTTACCTATGGCCGCTTGCTGGGCCAAATCCATCAATATTTAGTCAAGGAAGCGGAGTTAGTGTTTTTAGTAGAGGCAGGGATTCCTATCGTAATGAAGGGAGTAACGCAATGAAAGGAATCATGATTCAGGGTACGGCTTCAGATGTGGGCAAAAGTCTAATCGTAACGGCGATGTGCCGAATACTTGCCAATGAGGGAGTAAAGGTCGCCCCATTTAAATCGCAAAACATGTCCAATAACTCGTACGTGACACAAGACGGTAAAGAAATTGGCAGAGCACAAGGGATTCAGGCGGAAGCAGCTAGAGTGGAGCCAACCGTTTGGATGAACCCTATTCTATTAAAGCCAAGGTCAGATCGGCATGCAGAAATTGTTTATCTAGGAAAAGCGATCGAAACCCTTTCGGGACGAGGATATCGGGATCATTTTTATGAAAAAGGAGTAGAGGTAATTAAGAAATCTCTACACCAGCTTGCCGATGAATATGATGTAGTGGTGATGGAGGGAGCAGGCAGCCCGGTTGAAATAAATTTAAAGGACCGCGAGTTGGTCAATATGAAGGTAGCCGAATTGGCGGAGGTACCAGTTGTGCTGGTAGCCGATATTGACCGCGGTGGAGTATTTGCTAGCATTGTTGGTACTCTTGATCTTTTGGAGCCTAATGAAAGACAGCGTGTTGTCGGTGTGATTATCAATAAATTCCGCGGTGATATTACCTTATTTGAAGATGGAGTTCAGTGGCTGGAAAAGAAAACAGGCATTCCTGTATTGGGTGTATTGCCGTTTGTGGAAAATCATATGATTGATGGTGAGGACTCATTATCGATTCGCAGCCAATTTTCTAATCGGAATGAAGGGACAATTGATATTGCTGTCATCCACCTGCCGTTTATTTCAAATTACAGTGATCTTGAACCATTTTTATTTGAAAAAGGTGTTTCGCTCCGTTTGGTCAATCATGCGAGTGAGTTTGGACAGCCAGACGCAGTTATCCTTCCTGGTACAAAAAGTACGATTAGCGACTTGAACAATTTAAGAGATAAACAGTTAGATATCTTAGTCCGAAACTACGTAGCAAATGGCGGTTATATTGTTGGGATTTGTGGAGGGTATCAAATCCTTGGTGAAGAAATGATTGATGAAGTTGGTTCCGACACTGGGATACCGAACTACAAGGTGAAGGGGTTAGGAGTGATTCCTGCTGCTACTACTTTTTATAAAGAAAAGGAAACAAATCGAGTCACTGCCCAGTATCACAAAGGGATAGAATTACCAATTCACCAGCCAATCGTAGGGTATGAAATCCATTTAGGAAAGACGATATTTTCTAAAGAGGTCTGTCCGTTTTTAACATTAGCAAACGGGGAAGAAGAAGGCTATTACGCAAATAACGGTCAAATCATTGGAACGTACCTTCACCATCTATTTCAAAATGATGAGTGGAGAAATCACTGGTTAAACATGATTCGGACAAGGAAAGGACTCCCTGCTGAAGAAATCCATTCAATTAGCGAGTTTAAAGACAAAAGATTTGATTCTATCGCTGACGAAATGAAAAGTCATCTAAAATGGGATCTGATTAAAAAGATTATCAATCAATGGGGTTCAAAAACATGAAGTTCTTGAAAGGTTTCTTGATTAATATTCAATTCTTTACAGCAATCCCTATCACACTCGAGTTACCAATGGATAAAGACCATCTTAAAAAGGCAGTTCAAGCCTTCCCGCTCGTTGGATTAATACAAGGGATCATTTATTCAGCGGTATTTTATCTGTGTCTTGAGTTTACTCCGTTTTCCCATCTTGCTTGTGCATTCTTGCTTTGGCTGGTAACGATTCTCCTGACCGGAGGAATTCATCTGGATGGCTGGATGGATGTAAGTGACGCTTATTTTTCCTATCAAGATCAAGGGAAAAGGCTGGAAATTATGAAGGATCCAAGAACGGGCGCTTTTGGTGTTCTCTCCATTCTTGTTTTATTAAGCTGTCGGTTTCTATTTATGTATGAGAGTTTAGCGAAGGTCGAAAACGTACTATTTATTATGATTGCAGTCATTCCTTTTTTAAGTAAAACTGTCATGGGTGTTCTGTTGTTAACGGTAAAGTCAGCCAAGGATGAGGGGCTGGGCACGTTATTCCAGAATGCGGCGAAACCGCAGGCCCTTTGGCCGTATCCAATTTATTTAGTTGGTGTTCTAATTCTGGTTAGTTTATTTATAAAAGAAATCTTCTTAATAGGTTTATTGATTTTAGCTGCAGCCTGCTGTTTATTCCTTTTTCGTCGGAAAGCTGTGAATTGGTTTGGCGGTATAACGGGGGATGTCTTAGGTGCAGCTGTTGAAGGGACTGAGTTAATCCTGTGGATGACCGTGTGGTTATTGCATTATTTCGTCATGGTGTAACAGAAGAAAATAGACGAAAAGCCTATCTAGGGTGGAACGATTCGCCGTTATGTCCGGAATCAATAAGTAAATCGGTGACAAAAAGCTATCAGCGCTATTTTTCAAGTGATTTGCAAAGGTGTACTGATACAGCGGAAATATTATTTCCAAACTCTAGTCTATACCTATTAAAAGAATTACGAGAAATGAATTTCGGTCAATGGGAAGGGAATACGTACGAAGACTTGAAAGAAAATAGACTCTATCGGCAATGGCTGGCAGATCCTGTTACGCATTGTCCGCCCGACGGTGAATCATTTGATAAGTTCACCGAGAGAGTTGATGCTGGCTGGGCTAGGATGATTGGAGAGATTCTCGATTCAAGTTTGCAGAACGCAGCAGTAATTACTCATGGGGGAGTCATCAGATTTCTTTTATCAAAATTTGCCCCACACCAAAAAGAATTTTGGGAGTGGCAGGTTAATCATGATCAGGGGTTCGAACTCATATTTGAAAAAGAATCTTTAAGGAGGGGGACGCGGTGCACTTTATTATTGGAGGTGCCTTTAACGGCAAACGGGCTTGGGTAAAGAATACCTACACTGTTTACGAGAATAAACAGTGGGTCTCAGCTTATGATAACCATTTTCTCCCGATAAATTTAATTGATTTTGGCAAGGATGAGATGATCCTTGAGGGTGTAGAAATATGGTTGAAAGATTTAACTTTGACATATGATGCCGACAAGTGTCGAGAGATTTGGAATAAATGTCTCGAGAATTGGCTTTATTGGGAGCAGGAAGCTCTACATCGCCAATTAATTGTGATTGGGACTGATATTACAAAAGGAATTGTGCCATTGGAAGTAGAAAATAGACTGTGGCGGGATGTAACAGGATGGGCCTATCAAGATATCGCCGCAAAATCAGCTAAGGTAGACGTCATTTGGTATGGATTAAATCAAACGATTAAGTAAAGGGGAGAAGTTTCAATGAGAATTTACACAAGAACAGGTGACAAAGGAAAAACAAGCATAATTGGTGGCAGGGTAGACAAGGATGATACCCGTGTGGAAGCGTATGGAACGGTAGATGAAGTGAATTGTTTTGTCGGTCAGGCGATTCAAGAGCTTGACCCCAAATTATTCAAGGACGTGCTTGATGATCTGGAGAAAATTCAACATGAATTATTTGATTGTGGCGGCGATCTTGCTAACGTGACTGAGAAGCGAGTAATAAAGCTGCAGCAAGAATCGATTGATTACCTTGAAAAGAAAATAGATGAATATATTAAAGAGGCACCAGAGCTTGAACGGTTTATTTTACCGGGTGGTACCAAGCCATCGGCATCGATTCATATTGCTAGAACGGTGACTAGAAGAGCGGAAAGATTAGTTGTTAAGCTAGTCAAGGCTGACTCTAAAACACCTGAATTAGCCTTAATGTACTTAAACCGCTTATCAGATTATTTCTTTGCATTGGCTAGAGTTATAAACTTCCGTTTAAATGTCAATGACGTTGAGTATGTGCGCAGTGCAAAAGTATTCAGGGATGGGAAGCGTAAGGAGGAAAAGTAGTATGAAGGGAAAAGTGGTGAGCGGGCTGGCCATGTTAACGGCATTGTCAGTTGTCGGAGCGATGATTAAAATTCCAGCTATTGTCGGCAGTGTCGCATTGGATGTTTTTCCAGCATTATTGGCAGCAGTCCTGTTTGGAGCGGGGGCTGGAGCGGTTGTGGCTGCATTTGGTCATCTCCTATCTGCTCTAATAGGTGGTTTCCCATTGGGGCCAATGCACTTTTTAATTGCTGTCGAAATGGCCTTGCTCGTTTGGATGTTTGGACGTCTTTATAAAAACAATAAGGTTTTAGCAAGTGCACTCTTCATTATTGGGAATGCATTTGTTGCTCCCTTACCATTTATGTTCTTAATGAATGTCGGTTTTTATTTAGGAATTGTCCCTTCATTGCTAATCGGTTCGGTCATCAATATTTTAATTGCACTGGTAGCAATTCCACGGCTTTCTTCATTGGACACTTTTGGCTTAGCGAAGCGGGAAGAAAAATTATGAGAGATATTATAACCATTCCTTTTAACAATATGGACTCCCTCATTATTGCTTGTGATAATAGTGGAGCCATCGGGAAGAAGGAACAAGATCTAGTTCATGTCCCATACGAAACGGTAGCTTATTTTTCGTTTAGAGTTGCCGTTATGGAATGTATAGCAGCCGGGGGTGAGCCCATCTCAGTGGTGCTCCACAACTTCTGCGGAAATGAACCCTGGGATGAGTTAGTTTCAGGAATACAAAAAGGGCTGCGTGAACTAAATTTATCGGATGTACGGTTAACTGGTAGTACAGAAAGTAACTTTTCACTCATGCAATCTGCTGTTGGTTTAATCGTTCTCGGGAAAAAGTCTATTGCTCGAACGATAGAGATAGCTTACTCTGAGCAATTGAAGTTTGCAGTGGTAGGCAGGCCTCTTGTTGGAAACGAAGTGATCGAACAAAAGGATCAAGTTGCCCCTCTGTCCGTTTTTCAGAAGATCAGCAAGATTCATGATGTCATGGTCTGGCCGGTTGGTTCCAGAGGGATATTATATGAGATCAATCAGATGTTTCCTATTGAAGGATTTTCACAGGAAATGATCATCTCAAACGTGGATATTTTAAAATCTGCTGGTCCAGCTACCTGCTTTTTGGCCGTGTATGATCCAGGACAAGAAAAAACAGTAATGAAAACAGCAGGAAGATTTTTCAACCTATTGGAAATAAAAAAATAGCACGCATCGATTGCGTGCTATTCACGACTATTCTTAACTTTTTCAACTAATGAATTTACGGCCTCGCCGAGCTTATATAAAGCCTTATCCAAGCCCTTTTTCCATCCAGGGGCTTGTTCTTTTATGCTCTCACCTAGTTTTTGAGCATTTTCATTTAGTTCCTTGCTAATCTTCTTCGCCTGTTCATTGAATCTTAAATTAGGAGGAGCTTCACCGGCAAGCTGTGCATTAATTGAAGAAACTTCGAATCGTTCTTTCGGAAGATGCTGAAGAGATTCTTTCATCATCTCTTTAAAAATCGGCACCACATTGGCCGAACTCGCACTTGGCAGGTAATGCTGTCGGTCGGTTTGGTCAAATCCAATCCAGATTGCTCCGACAAGATTTGGGGTATATCCAACCATCCATTGATCCTTAGTTCCACTCACATTATTAAATGGTAATTGGGTAGATCCAGTTTTTCCGGCCAGTTGCACTCCGGAGATTTGGGCGCGTCTACCCGTCCCGGATTCTACTACATTTAAGAGCATCGAAGTCATTTCATCCGTGACCTCTTCTGACGTCACTTTTGTGGTTTTCGCTTCCCGCTCTGCTAAAACATTTCCAGTCGGCCCAACTATTTTAGTAATTAAGTGGCTATCTTCCCGCTTCCCGCCATTTGGGAAAGCTGAAAAAGCGTTTGCCATTTGAAGGGGAGAGACCCCTTGACTCATCCCGCCCAGTGCAATTGCCAGGTTTTTATCTTCTTTTGTAACAGGGATGCCAAACCTTTTTAATGAATCGATCCCTTTATCTAGGCCAATCTTATTTAACAGCCAGACAGCCGGGATATTCAGCGATTTCTCAAGTGCCTTATACATTTCAACCTTTCCTTCGTATGTTTTTGAAAAATTTTCTGGTTTGTAATTTCCGAAGGTGGTTGGTTCATCGACAAGCTTGGATGAATAGTTGTATCCTTCTTCAAGGGCAGGTGTATATACTGCCAATGGTTTGATCGTTGATCCCGGCTGTGCACGTAATTGTGTTGCTCGGTTAAAGCCTCGGAATACATGCTCACCGCGGCCTCCAACAAGGGCTAGTACTCCCCCTGATGCAGGGTCCATTAAGACTGAACCACTTTGAACTAATTTCCCCCCTTGGCTCCTTGGGAACAAGTAGTTTTTACTATAGACCTTTTCAAGGCCAGACTGAAGATCTTGATCCAAAGCAGTGTAAATTCGATAGCCTCTTGTTAAAATTTCCTCCTGTGTTATGCCATATTTATTGATAGCTTCATTTAAAACAGCATCCACATAATAAGGGTATTTTCGTTCAACAAAGCTCCCCCCGCCATCGTGAAGGCGAATCTTTTCTTTCTTAGCCTTCGTATACTGTGAATTATTTATCATCCCTAGTTCTTTCATTTTTGCTAACACTGTATTTCGTCTTTTCATCGCTAAATCATAGTTTTTATAAGGGTCAAGATAATTCGGTGAATGCAATAGTCCGGCTAGCATCGCTGCCTCACTGACCGTTACATCCTCGATATTTTTATTAAAATACTTTTTTGATGCATTGCTAATACCCCAGGCACCGCTCCCGAAGTAAACCTGATTGATATACATTTGCAGAATCTCGTTTTTGGTATAAACCTTTTCGATTTTTACAGCTAAAAATAATTCCTCAGCTTTTCGCTTATAGGTCCGTTCTGGTGAGAGAAGCGCATTCTTCGTTAGCTGCTGGGTTAAGGTACTGCCACCGCCTGTAATTCTTCCCGCAAACAAATTACTGAAAAAGGCACGGGCAATTCCTTTGATATCAAAACCACCATGCTGATAGAAGCGTTCGTCCTCAATGGCAACGACAGCATTGGGTACATACTTTGGCAAGTCCTCAATTTTTACGCCTTTCGTCCGATTAGTAGCGACATTGCTAGCTACTTTTCCATTTTTATCATAAATAACCGTCGGCTGGCTGAGACCCTGCTTCAAAGATTGGACATTTGCTCTCATCGCGAGCCAGCCGAAATAGAGGATGGTCGCTAAAACAACCACTAGAATAATTAATAAGAATATTTGTGTTAAATGTTTCTTTTTCCAGAAACGAACGATTTTTTCCCAAAATGGATGCAATTTCTCCATGTAATCTCCTTACTTTCAAAAAAGTAATTTTTAATTCTTTTATTATAAATTTTATCGAATAAAAAGACTAGCAAAAGCAATTTGACTAGTATTATTCCCTCTTGTCACAAATAAAACTTAGATACGTCTAACAAGTTAATAAAAAAATATTTTGAATTTGTGTAGGGTTCATTAAAAAAACCTTCGTCTATAAGGTGTAATGAATGGGAAACAGGAGGAAATAATGATTACAATAAAAAATTTAAGCCATGATTTTGTGATTGGAAAAAAAGGAAGACAAACGATTATTCCGGTACTCAGAGATATTTCTTTGACGGTCGAAAAAGGTGAAATTGTTACAATTGTTGGTAGGAGCGGATCGGGGAAATCGACGCTTCTTAATTTAGTGAGTGGCTTCATTCATCCGAAAGAGGGTGAAATTTGGATCAGCGGGGAAAAAGTATCAGATTTGAATGAAACGAAATTTGCAGATTTCCGGATTAATAATCTAGGATTTATTTTTCAAAGCTTTCAATTGATTCCGAGCATGACTGCCTTTCAAAACGTGGAGCTGCCGCTAATATTAAAAGGTATTAACGAAAAGGAACGAAAAATCCAAACGGATGAAATGCTTAAAAAAGTTGGGCTCCTAGATTACCAGGATCATTATCCAGGAGAATTATCAGGTGGGCAGCAGCAGCGGGTAAGTATCGCCCGTGCCTTAATTGTTAATCCCCCGATTATTCTTGCCGATGAACCGACCGGCAGCCTTGATAGTGAAACAGAGGAAGAGTTATTGAAATTCATTAAGGAATTAAATACGGATTTAGGAATCACCTTTTTGATAATCACCCATGATGACAAGGTGGCCGATATCGGCGACCGAAAGATTAAGTTAAAAGATGGCCGCATTGTCGAGGGGGTGCTGTTATGAAGTTAAAAGATCAATTCCGCTTCGTCCGCCAGAATATGAAGAAAAATAGAACGAGAGTATTTATGACGATTCTTGCGACAGCAATGGGTTGTGCCTTCCTAATTGTTCTCGCCTCTGTCGGGTTTGGCTTACAGAAATCAGTGGTAAAGGAAATTACTGAACGCAGGGTCATTACCCAAATTGATGTCCATGGCAAAGAAACAAAAGATCAAGGGATTTTTCGTCCTTTAAATGATAAAGATATTCAAATTTTTGAAAAAGTTAAAGATGTCAAAGCTGTCACAAGAAGGAAAATGTTGCAACAGGAAAGCACCTATACGATTGGGAATTATCAAGAAGCAACGCAAACTTTTGTGGCGAATTTTCCGGCAGAAATAAAATCCGGTTTTGAATTATCTGAGGGCAGGCTGCCAAAGGGGAAAGATGAAGTGGCTGTAGGCTATAATTTCCTAACTAATCTTGCAGATAAGGAGGCTGGCGATGATTTGTACGATGAGAAGGGTCAGGTTAAAGCGGAGTACCTCTATAAAGGCGAATTACTTGGCAAGGAAATTAAGTTAACGATCAGGCAGTTTAAAGAGGGCAAACAAGTAGTAAAAACGATTCCATTGAAGGTTGTTGGCATCTCTAAAAAGCCAACGAAAGAATGGGCCGAAGATAGAAGTGTGTTTATTTCGGATGAAATGCTAACGGAAATTGAGACGTTTACTGGAACACCAAAAGGGTACCAGCTCGATGCCAATGGTGTAGTACCTGTCGGCCTGAATGTCAATAAAAACTCGTATGATGAAGTTAAAATCTATGCTAAAAACATAGAAGCCGTCCAAAGTATCTCTGATCAATTAAAAGACAAGAATTATGCTTCGTATTCAGTGGTAAATGAATTAAAAGAGGTAAATATGGTGTTTATGATTGCAAAAGCAGGACTCATATTTATTGGAACGATCGCCATTTTAATCGCTTCTATCGGAATTTATAATACGATGACGATGGCGGTGACCGAGCGGGCGCCTGACATTGGAATTATGAAAGCAATCGGTGCGAATCCAAAAACGATTAAACGAATTTTTCTGCTTGAAAGCAGTTATATTGGGTTGATCGGTGCACTCATTGGTACAGTCGTTTCCTATGGGATTAGCTATGCGGTGAATTTTGCGATTCCATTAATTATCAAACAGGCATTTGGTCAAGAATCGGACTTAGACTTAATCTTTAGCGACATCCCGCTTATTTTACCAATCATTTGTATTGTAATTTGTTATGGTGTTACGATTATCTCAGGATTTCGACCAGCACAGCGGGCAACAAAAGTTGATGTATTAAAAGCAATGCGGAGAGAAGTTTAGTTACGAGGTTATCCAATGAAATTCCGCACCATTCGCGGACAACCAATTCCTAGTCCAAGCATATGTTAATAGAAAGATTGTTTAACATAAAGGAAAGGGCTGGGGAAGATGATTAACTGGAAGGTCCGACTAAGAAACCGGAACTGGGTTATCGCGTTTGTATCTCAAATTATGATTGTTGCTCAATTGGTGTTTGCGTGTTTAAATTCCTTTGGGATCATTGATTTTCAACTCACTGATGCTATTCAAAATTCTGTGTTAACCTTTTTAAATGCTGTATTTGTATTGCTGTCTATGTTAGGAATCGTACAGGATCCAACCACCAAGGGCTATGGGGACAGTGAACGGGCATTAAAATACAAGGACCCAAATTAATTAACCCATGTCAGTTCCAAATTGGAACTGACTTTTTTGTTAGTTATAGAGGAACAGTGAGAAAATTCTTTACATTATCCACTCAAATTGTTTTACTAGATATTGACTAAATATTCGTGAGAGGCAGTACATATATGTCAAAAGTAAAAAACTATATTGGGCAATTTCATCCAATTGTATGGGTTTTGTTATTAGGTACAGTTTTGTCAAGGGGCTCGGCTTTTATGACGCTCCCTTTTCTATCAATCTACTTATCGAGACATATGGACTTGTCACCAATCGTTATTGGGTTAACCGTTGGGATGAGTCCATTAATGGCGACCGTCGGCGGTTTTATTGGCGGCCACTTATCAGACCGGTTTGGTCGAAAACCTATTATGCTGACGGCTTTGTTTGCGCTAGCAATTGTTTATTATGGGTTCACCCTAGCGACAGGACAGGGGTGGTTTATCCTCTTAAATGCACTAAACGGCCTGTGTACCTCATTCTTCGAACCAACTTCGCAAGCCTTGATGGCCGATTTAACTAGCAAGGAAAAGCGGATGAAGGTTTACTCTTTACGCTACACAGCGATGAATATCGGAGCATCTGTAGGACCGCTTATAGGTGCATACTTGGCAAGTACGGCTGCTAAGCTTTCCTTTGCGATTACAGGAACAACTTATCTTATCTATGCGATTGTATTAGTTTATTTTATGAAAAAACTGGTTATCCAAGCAGAGAAGATTAGTAAAAAAGTGGTATCTCTTGGGGATGCTTTTTGGATTATTAAAACAGATAAGGCCCTAAGGTATTTAATCATTGGGATTATTTTAGTTAACATTGGTTATGTTCAAATAGATTCCAATTTACCGCAGATTTTAGAAGGTACGGTTGAAAATGGCATTGTGATTTTTTCCACGCTCATAACGATTAATGCCTTGATGGTTGTTTTCCTGCAGATGCCAATTAGCTATGTTGCTGAAAAGTTTAGATTAATGCAGGTAATGGTAATCGGTGCAGTCTTTATGGCGGCAGGTTTAATCGCATTTAGCTTTGTAAGTGGCTGGGTAACAGCTATTCTTGCTATCGTGTTATTAACCCTGGGTGAAATATTAATCTTTCCTTCCAACAGTATGATGATTGATCAATTGGCCCCTGAGCATTTGCGCGGCACTTATTTCGGAGCAGCTCAATTCCGGAAAATCGGGAATTTTCTTGGGCCAATCATTGGCGGCTACCTACTTAGCCAGTATCAAGGACAGATCATGTTTTGGTTTATTGCTCTAATAACACTAGGAAGTATCGTGTTCTTTACAGCTGGAAACAAAGTTTTCATTGACACTAAAGCTAGCATTGAAAAAACGACTTAAAAAGATAAAAAATGCCTCTGGTGATGAAAACCAGAGGCATTTTTTACATCGTGACCCAAAATAAAAACACTACATTTATTACTAAGATGCCCACAATTTCCCAAATTTTTGTTAAAATAAGGATGAGAGATATGGTAAGAGAAAAACTTAGGTTTGACCCTTTATAGTACTTCTTTGTTGCTTTAAGAATAGGATTAATTATCCATTTGAAAAGGGGGTCTCAAAATGTGGTTTTGGATAACTATTTCGGTTATAGTTTTCGTCCTATTGCTGATTGTAGAGGAATTCATCTACTATTTTTGGAACCGTTATGTGTATGGTGCAAATTATGAAAGACAGAGGAGATGGTGGGGTAGACTGTCTGCCTCAGGTGTTATATTTAAACGGTTGTTCCATAAAAGAGAAAAGGAAAGATCGAATACTAATTCAGATAAGGGCTTGCAATTATAAGGTAAGCACTTATCTTTTTTTTATTTTAAATTCTAGTTAGAAGAATTTCCCTTTTTCCTATTTAAAAAAGCACCTATGGAATCAATGACGAAAAACAATATAAATAATAAAACAATGATATATTCAGCTGCCTCCATTACCCTAAAAGGGTTAATAGCCTTCCAAATAATTCCTGAAATACTTACGCCCATCAAAAGATCCAACGAAATAATTAGTATTAAGCTGCCAACCGCCAGCAGGGTCGTTACAAACAATATTTTCAACCTCACCACACCCTTAGGAATTATCTTGTTTTTATTGTTCTTTTCTAAGCTGTTCCTTATTCTAACCTGTATATTTTAATTATGGTTGTATAAAAACCACTTTCAATGGGATAAAGTGATATACCTTGGGCAATATATCCAGTATTGGGAGAAAAGTGTTCAAATAATTTTTAAGGAGGCCGGTATTGTGTCGATTTTGTCTAAGATGCTTAAAAATAAACAAAAAAAGAGACAGGATGATAATTATAGGCAAAAACAAGATCCGCAAAAACCGGAGGACTTGCCGATTTTAAGAGACTATCAAGAGAATATATCTCGTCTAAAAGAGGAAGTTGGCAATAGTAGCGATATTAACGTTCGCGAGTTTAAAATTGGTCCACATAAAGGTGCTCTTGTTTACGTTGACGGAATGGCTAGTTCTGATGCAATAGCCGACTATATATTAGAAACAGTAATCGAAACAAAGGTACCTGATGAACCAGTCGATCTAATACAATACATGCTGGATAAAACAGTAGCACTTGGAAGTGTCAAGACAATTGATAATTGGAATCAGGTATTTGATTCATTGTTCTCAGGAGATACGGTCATCTTTTTACAGGGATGCAATAAAGCTATCAGTGGTGAAACAAAAGGATGGGAAAGGCGTTCGATTACGGAGCCTACCACACAATTATCAATTCGAGGTCCAAAAGATTCGTTTACGGAAACACTCCGTACGAATACGGCTTTAATTCGCCGCCGTATAAAAAGTCCAAATTTACGGGTGGATTCCATGAAACTAGGGTCTGTTTCCCAAACTGATATCGCCATTATGTATTTGGAAGGGATTGCCAATGAAAAAATTGTTGGAGAGGTCAAAGAAAGGCTTCAACGAATCAATATCGATTCCATCCTTGCTTCTGGATATATAGAGCAATTGATTGAAGATCAAACTTGGACAACATTTCCAACCACGTACCACTCAGAAAGGCCAGATGTCGTGACATCACATTTACTAGAAGGGAGAATTGCCATAGTAGTCGATGGGACTCCGTTTGTTGTTACAGTTCCAGCTATTTTTATTCAATTTTTCCAAGCACCGGATGATTACTATTCACGATTTGACATATCAACAGGAGTTCGATTGTTAAGAATTTTAGCATTTCTTATCGCAGTTATTGGACCTTCTGTTTATATTGCTGCGACCACCTTTCATCAAGAGATGATCCCGACGACGATGGCGATTGCTATTGCCGCTCAACGGGAGAATGTTCCCTTTCCTGCTTTTGTTGAGGCATTAATCATGGAGGTTACATTTGAAATTTTAAGGGAGGCGGGGCTTAGGCTTCCAAGGGCTGTTGGTCAGGCCGTATCCATTGTCGGGGCCCTCGTAATTGGTCAGGCAGCCGTACAGGCTGGGTTTGTCTCTCCTGTCATGGTTATTGTCGTTTCAATCACTGCCATCGCAAATTTTTCTACACCCGTTTTTGCAATGGCGATTGCGGCACGATTAGTTCGCTTTGTCCTGATGGGATTAGCTACAATGTTGGG
This sequence comes from Bacillus sp. ISL-46, assembly GCF_018613205.1. NCBI lineage: Bacteria > Bacillati > Bacillota > Bacilli > Caryophanales > Bacillaceae > Bacillus > Bacillus sp. ISL-46. The sequence continues at coordinate 163,830 of NZ_JAGGQR010000010.1, read as the reverse complement.
CTTTTATGGAATCATGTTAGGGCTGATGTTCATGTCACTTCATTTATGTTCGCTGCGCTCGTTTGGAATTCCATACATGATGCCGCTCGCACCTTTCAACATCCATAATCAACAAGACGCATTTGTTCGCTTTCCAGTCTGGGCTATGAAAAATAGACCGATGTTTATTAGCAAAGGCAATATTAATAGGACCGGAGAAAATCAAAAGCCTGGACCCCCAAAACAAAATGAAAATCAACCTACAAATGGTGAAGAATGATGAAAAAATGGTTCATTATTATGTTGATATTAATAATGTCTCTGCCGGTACTGAGTGCTTGCTGGAATCAGAAAGAGTTAACTGATTTGGCCTTTGTGATGGCACTTGGTATTGATAAAGGAGAGGACGACTTGTACCATGTTTCGTTTCAGTTGGTTAACCCCGGGAACGTTACAGCTGGGCAAGGTGGAGGAGGAGGCCAGGGGCTGCCGATAGCCGTTTATAAAAGCACTGGTAGAACCATTACTGAAGCATCTAGAAATGCAACGAAAAAGGTTTCGCGCCGTTTATATTATGCGCACACCAATGTAGTCGTTGTTAGTGAAGAAGTGGCACGTGATAGAACTCTAATGCTTAATATGTTAGATGCCTTTGCAAGGGATCCTGAGTTTAGAACAACTACAGAGTTCGTTATCGCAAGAGATTCGACGGCAGAGGAGATTGTCACTACTCTGACTATTCTCGATAAACTGCCTGTTACCCTGATTACAAAAGAAATCGAATCTACTGAAGCTATGAAAGGAGAAAATATAAGTATAAGTATAGATGATATCATTGATGGAATTGTCGGCAGTGGGAAAGAGCCTATTGCAAACGGTTATCGACTAATTGGTATGAAAGAAGAAGCCAATAAAGCAGCTAATTTACAAAAAACAACAACCGATGCTTACCTCTCAGCTGATGGCTTAGCGGTTATTAAAGACGGTGAATTGATCGGTTGGATTGAAAGTAACAAGGCACGTGGAGTGACCTGGGTCTTGGATAAAGCGAAGAGCACAGATATAACTCTTAATTGGAAAGGGAAAAAAAATGCCATTAGTATGGTGCCTATTAGGTCAAAAACCAAAGTTTCAACTATCGTTAAAAATGGAAAACCTGTAATAAATATTAAAATTGAGAATGAGGGCTGGATTAGTGAAGCGAATATAGCAATTGAATTGATGGATCCAAAAACAATTGGAAAAATTGAAAAGTTAGTTGAAAAAGAGATTAAAAAGGAAATACAGTCTTCAGTAAAGGAAGCCCAGAAACTAAAATGCGATATATTCGGGTTTGGTGATGGTGTTCATAAAGCTAACCCTGAATTATGGAAGAAGCTAAAGGGGAATTGGAACGATTATTTTGCAGACCTGGAAGTGAATGTTAAGGTAGATTCTTACGTGCGGCGTGAAGGGGTTCGGACAAATCCATTTTGGTCAGACATTAATAAATAACCTTATATAAGGGCGGGAGGGGGGACAATCGTACATGGAAAAGGCAAAAATAAGTGGATACCAATTGTTCGTGCTGATCGTTTTGTTTGAAATGGGTAGTGCAATTCTTCTGGGTCTCGCATCAAACGTGAAACAGGACGCCTGGATAGCGATATTGCTCGGTTTAGCAGGCGGAATTCTTGTTTTTTTTATTTATTACCGATTATATATGTACTATCCTGACCTGCCCTTAACGAGTTATCTTCAAAAAATTTTAGGAAAATGGCTTGGACGGTTGATTGGGTTCTTATATATTGTCAATTTTATTTATCTTGCATCAAGGGTATTACGAGATTTTGGAGAGTTATTAACCACAACTATTTATAATAGCACTCCACTATTTGTGATCAATACTTTGATGATCCTTACTATTATCTATGGGCTCCATAAAGGGTTTGAAGTAATAGCCCGAGTTGGAGAAATTTACTTTGAAGTTATCTACCTGACGGCGATATTAGGCATGATGTTAATTACCTTTTCGGGTTTAATTCATTTGAGTAATCTAACCCCGATCTTAGAGAATGGATTGAAACCTGTTATTAAAACCTCTTTAACTCAAACCCTCAACTTTCCTTTTGGAGAAATGGTTGTTTTTACGATGCTGCTCCCGTTCTTAAATGATAAAAAAAAGGCCAAAATAGTCTGTGTGGGTGGGATGATATTAGCGGGAATAAATATTGCCATTACAGCGGTAGTAAATATTTCTGTTTTGGGAGTGGATCACTTTTATCGGTCCACTTTCCCCTTATTAACCACAGTAGGAAGAATCCAAATTGCCGATTTTATCGAGCGTTTAGATGTATTATTTATGCTCTATTTAATCATTGGTGGTTTCTTTAAAATTGCCATTTATTATTATGCTGCAGTGGCCGGAGCTGCCGATATCTTTCAATTTAAAGATCAACGCAAGCTTGGGTTTCCAATTGGAATGCTCGTTTTATTTTCATCAATAACGATTGCATCAAATTTTGCAGAATTTATAAAAGAAGGGCTGATTTTTGTACCAATTTATTTGCTTTGGCCTTTTCAAATTATCATCCCCTCAATCTTACTAATCATTGCTTTTATTCGTAACAGGAAGAAACAAACAAGCCCGGCTTAAATAAATAACCCTTTATAAGGGGGGATCAATTATATGGAAAAGGCGAAAATAAATGCAACCCAATTGTTCGTCCTGGTCGTTTTGTTTGAAATGGGAAGTGCTATTCTTGTTGGGATTGCATCAGATGCAAAACAGGATGCTTGGATAGCCATTTTGCTCGGTTTAACTGGCGGTATCATGATCTTTTTTATTTATTACAAATTATATATGTACTATCCTGACCTTCCCTTAACGAGTTATGTTCAAGAAATAACTGGAAAATGGCTTGGACGGTTGATTGGGTTCTTATATATTGTCTATTTTATGTATCTTGCAGCAAGGGTATTGCGAGATTTTGGCGAGTTATTAACATCAACTATTTATAATAGTACTCCACTGTTTGTGATCAATACCTTGATGATCATTACTATTATCTATGGGATCCATAAGGGATTTGAAGTAATAGCCCGAGTTGGTGAAATTTACTTTGGGGTTGTCTACCTGACGGCGATATTAGGCATGTTGTTAATTACCTTTTCTGGATTAATTCATTTGGGAAATTTAAAACCGATTTTAGAGAATGGGTTGAAACCGGTAATAAAGACATTTTTAACCCAAACCATCAACTTTCCTTTTGGAGAAATGGTTGTCTTTACAATGCTGCTCCCGTTTGTAAATGATAAAAAGAAGGTTAAAATAGTCTGTTTAAGTGGAATGATATTAAGCGGAATAAATATTACCATTACAGTTGTAGTAAATATTTCAGTATTAGGGGTAAATCTCTTTAGTCAATCCACTTTCCCACTATTAACGACCGTAGGGAAAATTCAAATTGCCGATTTTATCGAACGTCTCGATGTCTTGTTTATGCTCTATCTAATCATTGGAGGTTTTTTTAAGATTGCGATCTACTATTATGCTGCAGTTGCTGGTGCCGCTGATATCTTTCAATTAAAAAACCAACGAAAGCTCGGGTTCCCACTCGGAATTATCGTCTTATTTGCATCCGTTACGATTGCATCTAATTATTCGGAACATATAAAGGAAGGGCTGGTTGTTGTACCCACTTATTTACATTGGCCCTTTCAAATTATCATTCCTTCCATGTTATTAATTATTGCTTTTTTCCGAAATCGGAAGAAAAAGAAAAGCCCGTCGTAGTGGACGGGCTAATCACTTATTCATTTTACACTCCTTCAGGAATCGAGCGCTGGTTGTTTTTAGGGTCTTTTTGCTTGATCGGTAATGAAATTTGAACAGATGTCCCTTGATTTTTCTGACTATCAAAATGGATATTGCCTTGATGGGATTGAACAATCTTGAAACTAACCGTTAAACCTAACCCAGTCCCTTTTTCTTTAGAAGAGTAGAAGGGTTCGCCAATTTTCTCTAATCTTTCTTTAGAAATACCGCAGCCATTGTCTTTAATGGAAATTAACACATGACTATTTTCTATTTGCTCTAGAATAATGGAAACCGTTCCTCCATTTTGGCTTGCTTCTATCGAATTTTTAATCAAATTGATAAACAATTGCTTGAGTTGATTTGGTTCGCATTCAATCCATATGTCGTTTTCAGGAAAAAGAGCTTCAATTTGAACATTATATAAACTCGCTTCGGTGTTTAATAATGAAATGACATCCATTAATAGCTTTTGAAGATCTGCTTTGGTATATTTTAAAAGCTGAGGTTTTGCCAATAACAAAAGCTCACCAACAATGTCATTGATACGATTTAATTCGTCGAGCATAATTTGATAAAAAAATTGATGCTTATCATCTTCCATTTGTAAAAGTTGGACAAATCCTTTTAATGACGTCAGCGGATTCCGAATTTCATGGGCAACGCTGGCAGATAATTCACCAACGATTGATAGCTTTTCTGTCCTGCGAAGACGTTCTTCTGCATCCCTTAAGGTGGTCACATCACTGCCATAGCCAATAATTCCAGCGATATTTCCATTAATAATGATCGGAAGGGAAGTACATTGTAAGATAATCCGATTCCCGTTTGCATGTGGTATATACACCTCATACATGACCGGTTTTATTTCTTCCACAACAGTGGAAATGAACTTTGGAAGATATCGTTTATACCTTTTTGGTAATAATTGTTTTACATTTTTCCCAATCGCTTCTTCCCGTTTGAAGCCTGTAATGACATCATACTGTGGGTTTAAATTGGTAATAGTTCCGCCTAAATCCATCATATAAACAATATCTGGACTGTATTCAAATAATGACTTATATTGTTGCTGACTCTCTGCTAATTTTAATGCCATTTCCTTTTTTTCGGTAATATCACGTCCAATGATGACCAAACCTTGTCGACTGCCATCTTCGTGAAATAGTGGTACTTTAATCGTGTCAAATATTTTTACTGATCCATCTGGAACAGGAAGGACTTCCTCTATTCGAGTGATTTCTCGATTAATCCAAGCATCTTCATCAGAAGTTTCACAAAATCTGAGAGCATCACCGTAAAAGTCTGTATACTCGGCTAATTCCGAATCCTTTTTCCCCCGATAATCCACATTCTCAAGCTGGAACAATTGTAAACCAAATTCATTTGCTTCAATCCATCTGCCTTCACCGTCTTTAAAGTTAACAAAATCAACCATTGAATTGATTAAAGTAGATAGACGTTTCTGATCTTCCTGGGAAACATCTAACTCCTCTTTTTTACTAATGAAGAAATAAATGAACCCTCCAGTCATGGCAACATAAAAGATCTCTTTTGACCTTAACACCAACTCAATAAGTGAAGAAGGCACATATTGTTCGATTACATAATTGGACCCATATATCCAAATAATACTTGTAAAAAAGTAGAGGATGATGATCTTTATTTTATTCATGGAAATCTCCAGTTCTCTTCAAGGAATAAAGTTTATTAAAAACAAGGAGTAGTGAGTATTTATTACTCCTTAGTCTATAGTACTAGATAATCCATTATTTTGGAATAATGCAACGCTTGAAATATTAATAACTATAAAAACTTTTGCTACATTATTATCTGATTGCCTACATGGAAAAGGCTTATGGAGTGTATTCCATAAGCTATCTGTTCTTCGATTTCAAGATTTTTAGAAGAGTCTTTTTCCAAGGATAACTAAATCACGTTCAATCCCATCCAGCTCAGCCACATTCGGAAGCTGTGCCCATTTTTCAAATCCAAAACTTGAGAAAAGTTTAATGCTAGGTTCATTATGACCAAAAATAAAACCTAGTAAGGTTTTGATTTGCAGACTTGGACAGGCATCGATTGCTTTTTGGATTAAATATTTACCAAGTTTCCTGCCTCGAAAGTCGGGATGAATATAGATACTAATTTCTGCTGTCGCATTATAGGCGGGCCTGCCGTAAAAAGATTGGAAACTAACCCATGCGCAAATTTCTCCTTGATTTTCTACAACCCATAATGGACGAAAGGTTGATGAATGTTCGTTAAACCATTGAACTCTGTTTTCTACTGATATTGGTTCAAGATCGGCTGTAACCATCCTACTTGCTATGGTTGTATTGTATATATCAACAATTACAGGCAAATCACACATATCGGCATCTCTAATCGTAAAGTCATCAAACATGTTATGTACCACTCCCGTTTTTTTCTTAATAGATTTTATAATATCTTTTGGAACAAACATTATCAATATTGTAATAACAAATTACTTTGAAAAAGAAAAACCTTTTCTCGAAATTGCTGTTCGAGAAAAGGTCATTTCTAATGACAGTAAATGTTTATGCTGCCATTACTCGTTTCTTTGCCTAAGCCTTACCAACGGTGGGCCTTGGCATTGCTCCTTAAGATGATCGTGTTATGCGTCACTTGAGTTTGCCCATTCACTTGTGAATTTTGACGTTTTGGACGCGTCGTATGGTGGTGAAAGAGCTCTGAGTGCGGATCTAAATGGTCTTTATAACTCATCTAAAATCACCTCATCAAAGGATTTGAAACGACGATATTCTAATGAATATCACCATTATCTTTTGTAAAATGACAGGAAAATAGTCATCAAACTTGAATTTAATGAGAAATATCTTCAAAAACGTTAATAAAACGTTCACATGCATAGTCATGGAAATGAGTTAAAATGAATACATCGAATGATTGTGATTCAATTCACAAAACAAATTATTTTTAACAGCATGTCAAAACAATAAAAGAGGCGAATTTAAAATGGTTAGTTTATCACTTGGCGGACTGCTTCTTCGATTCCTTTTGGGAGGTCTAGCTGTAGTTGCCTGTACTGTCGTAGCAAAGAAGTTAGGGGAAAAAGCTGGGGGAATATTTGCTGCATTTCCTGCTGTTTAGCTGACAGCATTACTCACCATTAGTCTTGATTTTCACGGCGGTCAGCTTATTACCCATTCGATCATGTTATCTAAAGGCGCCATTTTTGGGATGGCAATCAATATTCTTGTCGCCATCCTCGCAGGCTACCTGCTTCCTAAGATAGGTTGGAAAAAAGGAATCCTACATGCAATGGCTTGCTGGTTTACTGTATCAATTGTTGTTGTATTCATTACATCTCATTAAATGAAAAAGGTGGACAACATGAATAAAAAGGACTTATTTATTCGGTTTTTACTAGGTGGGGCAGCAGTCTCCCTAAGTTATCTTATAACTATTATTTCCCCATGGAAGATTCTTGCCGGTATTTTTGCCGCTTTTCCAGCCGTTATGTTGACAGCCGTTATTATGGTGGGAATTGCCTCGGGGACTAAGAAAGCAACAAATATTGCTAGAGGCTCCGTATATGGAATGATTGGTGGAATCATTTGTGTAATAACAGTTTTAATAACATTGGAAACCAGTGAAAATTGGATTTTTAGTATCATTCTAGGTCTCCTATTTTGGCTTGGAAGTTCACTTACCATTTCCACCTTAAGAGAGCGGACAGCAAGAAAAGTAATTAGTCATGTATAGTTAACAAAAAATTCTTTGGCGCCATAGCTAGAGGATTTTTTTTATTAGGAAAATATTAACTTGTATTATCTGAAAGTTCGGAATAAAATAAAGTTAACATACCAACCGGTAGGTATGCCTACAATCGGTTCAGCATATTATAAATTAACGGCATTAAACTTGATGTTAAGAATAAGAATGGAGTGAATGGTATGTATTTACGATTGACTGATGAACAAAAAATGGTACAAAAAACAATTAGAAGATTCGTAGAAAAAGAACTTATTCCCCTTGAAAACGATGTACTTCGCAATGAACGAGAAGGTAAACCGAGTCTTCCTGCAAGTAAACTAAAAGAGCTGCAACTAAAAGCGAAGGAAGCAGGTTTTTGGGGAATTAACACTCCAGAGGAATATGGTGGTGCAGATCTTGGTCAAATGATGATGGCAATTGTGTTAATGGAAGTGTCAAAAACCTTTGTCCCATTCCAGTTCGGCGGTGGTGCAGATAATATTCTTTACTATGGTAATGAAGAACAAAAGAAAAAATACTTAATTCCGACGATTAATGGCGAGAAAAAGTCTTGTTTTGCAATGACCGAGCCAGGTGCTGGTTCTGATACCAGAAATATTAAAATGACAGCAGTGAAAGACGGCAGTGAATGGGTTCTTAATGGTGAAAAAACGTTTATTACCGGCGGAAACGAAGCGGACTTCGTTATGGCGATAGCGATTACGGATAAAGAACTACATCAATCAACACAAGGCCGCGAAGGGGTTACATGCTTTATTGTCGACCGTGATATGGGCTGGAAATCAGAGTATATACATACAATGGGAGAATGGGGTCCAGCCGGCTTAGTTTTTGATAATGTCCGTGTTCCGGAGGAAAATATCCTGGGTGAATTACACAAGGGCTATAATCTTGGTCTCGAGTGGATTGGGTTTGCACGCTGGGTTGTTGGGGCAAGAGCAGTCGGTGCCGCTGAACGCTTGCTGCAAATGGCGATTGATTATGCAAAGGAACGGGTTACATTTGGGAAACCTATTGCTGAAAGACAAGCAATCCAATGGCAAATCGCAGATTCTGCGGTTGAAATTGAAGCGGCAAGATGGCTAGTCTTGAACGCTGCCTTTACTTTAGATCATGGGGAAGATAATCGACACTTAGCATCGATAGCAAAATTATATGGTGCAAATATGGGCAACAATGTCGTCGACCGTGTCCTTCAAATTCACGGCGGGATGGGGTATACAAGAGAATTACCGATTGAGCGCTGGTATCGCGAAGCAAGACTATGGAGAATTTACGACGGCACAGACGAAATCCAACGAATGATTATCGCACGTAACCTGATTAAAGGTCATGTGAAGATTGGTCAATACGTGTAAACATTGTCTCTGTTATATTTCGATGTTCAAAATAAAGTCGTGAAGAGACATATTTATTGTATTTGTAAGGTCCAGACGATTGGCAACAGAAATCAGGGAAAAACAAAGAAAAGTGTCTCCAATGAGGGCTATTGGCAACAGAAATCAGGAAAAACAAAGAAAAGTGGTTCCAATGAGGGCTATTGGCAACAGAAATCAGAGAAACACAATGAAAAGTGTCTCCAATGAGGGTTATTGGCGACAGAAATCACGGAAAAACAAAGAAAAGTGGTTCCAATGAGGGCTATTGGCGACAGAAATCAGAGAAACACAATGAAAAGTGTCTCCAATGAGGGCTATTGGCGACAGAAATCACGGAAAAACAAAGAAAAGTGGTTCCAATGAGGGTTATTGGCGACAGAAATCAGAGAAACACAATGAAAAGTGTCTCCAATGAGGGTTATTGGCAACAGAAATCAGGGAAAAACAAAGAAAAGTGGTTCCAATGAGGGCTATTGGCGACAGAAATCAGAGAAACACAATGAAAAGTGTCCAATGAGGGCTATTGGCGACAGAAATCACGGAAAAACAAAGAAAAGTGGTTCCAATGAGGGTTATTGACAACTAAATCAAATGAAACTATAACATAGCCACAAATTAAATGTAAGCGCAATCTATAATTTTATTAAACTCAGGAGGAATAGAAATGGCAGGGAGATTTAAAGGAAGAGTTGCTTTTGTTACGGGTGGAAGCCGTGGAATCGGCAAAGGGATTGTCGAGCTTTTTGCACAAGAAGGAGCAAAGGTAGCTTTAATAGATTTGAACGAAGAGGCGTTAAGTGAAACAACCAGTGAATTAAAAGAAAAAGGTTATGACGTTTATTCAAAAGTTGCAAACGTCGTTGATGCCGAGCAGGTTGAAGATGCCATGAAAGAGGTTTATGAGAAATTTGGCTCCGTAGATATCCTCGTGAATAATGCCGGGGTAATCCGCGATAATCTATTTTTTAAAATGACCGATTCAGATTGGCAGACCGTTATGGATGTGCACTTAAAAGGATCATTCAATGCGGCCCGCGCTGCTCAAAAATATATGGTCGAAAATAAATATGGGCGTATCATCAATATTTCTTCGACATCAGCACTTGGAAATCGCGGTCAAGCTAATTATGCGGCGGCAAAGGCCGGCTTGCAGGGCTTTACAAAAACACTCGCAATTGAGTTAGGAAGATATGGGATTACAGCAAACTCAGTGGCGCCTGGATTTATTGAAACGGAGATGACGAAGGAAACCGCTGCCAGAATCGGCATTCCATTTGAGCAATTAATTCAAGCGAGTGTGGCACATATTCCAGTCGGCAGAAGTGGCAAGCCAGCAGACATTGCCAATACGGTAGCCTTCTTTGCTGATGAAAAATCGTCTTTCGTAAATGGCCAAGTAATATATGTTGCCGGTGGACCAAAATGTTAATAAGGTGAGGTGAGGATGAATTGTTTAAAGACCAGATAGGCAAACAATCAAACAAGGTTAAAAATGACGTTGAAAGAGGAGCCGTCAAAAAATTTGCGGAGGCGATTGGTGACCTTCATCCCATTTATTTTGATGAAGAAACTGGAAGAAATTCAAGAAACAAAGCCAACATTGCACCTCCTACCTTTCCAAGAACTTTTGATTATGGTGTCATCGAAGGATTAAATCTTCCCAATAAAGGTTTAATCCACGGAGAACAAACATTTCATTACGAGCGGCCATTAAGAGTTGGCGAAACAATTTACTGTTATACCAAAGTAAAAAGCTACTTTGAGAAAAAAGGGAACTTTGGGGAGATGGGATTCCTGGTTGTGGAAAATTACGGCGAGGATCTATCCGGCGCTTTAATTTTTAGCTCGTCCTCAACGATTGTCATCTCTGAAGCTGTGAGGAAGGTGTTGGCACGATGAGTACTCTTACTGAATTACAAGTTGGAGAATCGGTCAAAGAAATTCAACTGGCGCCTGTATTGCGGCTTGACTTAATCAAGTATGCAGGTGCATCAGGAGACTTTAACCCAATACACACGATTGATGATGAGGCGAAAAAAGCGGGATTACCAGGTATAATTGCCCATGGAATGTGGACAATGGGGAACCTTGCAAAGCTTTTTACTGCTTATTATGAAGAAGGCTTCGTACAGGATTACTCGATCCGTTTTAAAGGAATGGTATTTTTAAATGATGTGATTACACTGAAAGCGACACTGAAAGAGAATGAGGAACAAAATCTGCGCTTTACTGTCCAAGCGGTCAATCAACAAGGTAATGAAGTATTAAAAGGTGAGGTAGTTTATCGCCAATATTAATTACATGATGTGAATTTAGACCCGGCACCAAGAAGAAAAACCCCTTCTTGCTGCTGGGTTTATTGTTATCAAATTAGATGTTGAATATATGAAAATTTTGGTATTATAAGAAACATCTACATACCAACTGGTTAGTATTTAGTGGTTGTCTATAAAGGGACGTGCAGGAAGCTTTTCACCGGTTTCGGTGGTAACGGGCTCAATGAACAATGACGCTTGTAATAGGGGGAACGATCAATGAATGTGAAAGAGTTGTTTGATTTAACGGGAAAAGTAGCTATTGTAACAGGCGGCGGCAGGGGACTTGGCCAGCAAATCGCTGAAGGCTTTGCGGAAGCAGGTGCAAATGTAGTGGTTTGTTCAAGAAAATTGGAAGCCTGTGAGGAAGTAAGCGAAGGCATAAAAAGACTGGGTGTGGAGAGTTTTGCCTTAAAATGTGATGTCACCAGCCCCGAAGATATCAAGAATGTCGTCGAGCGGACGATTAAACGATTTGGGAGAATTGATATTCTTGTAAATAATAGCGGCGCCTCTTGGGGAGCACCGGTCGAGGAAATGCCGCTCGAAGCTTGGAAAAAGGTCATGGATGTCAATGTTACTGGTACCTTCTTAATGTCCCAGGCGGTTGGTAAGGTGATGCTCGAACAAAAATCAGGAAAAATAATTAACATTGCATCAGTGGCTGGTTTAAAGGGAAGTAATCCAAAGTATATGAATGCAATTGGCTATAACTCTAGTAAAGGAGCTGTGATTACTTTTACTAAAGATTTGGCTGTCAAATGGGGTCCAAGCGGCATTTATGTAAATGCCATCGCACCAGGATTTTTTCCGACGAAAATGTCAAAAGGGTTGCTGGATCAGGGGGGAGAAGCAATTCTTGAAGGCACCCCATTAAGAAAATTTGGTACTGATAATGACCTTAAAGGCGTTGCCTTATTCCTAGCTGCACCAGCTTCCGATTTTGTAACGGGAGATATCGTTGTTGTCGATGGAGGGGCGCATGCGATGTAGATATTGTCACCAAAATGAAATTCGCTGATTGAATACAATAACTACTGATAGAATCCTATTTTATGTAATAAATAGCTCTTAAAAGAGTTCTTCCTACGGAAAAAATCAATATTTTTCCTGAAAAATAATAAATTCAAATCCTAGGGGTGAATAGTGTAATGAAAAGAGATGCAGTCATCGTTTCAGCCGTCAGAACCGCGATAGGCAGACAAGGAAGTGCTCTTGCAGGTGTTCCTGCCCACGTATTGGGAGCAGAGGTTATTAAAGAAGCAGTTAAACGCGCAAATATTAATCCGGAAATCATAGACGATGTTGTATTTGGAAATGTCTTGTCCGGCGGTGGAAATATCGCTAGATTAACAGCCTTACAGACGGGGTTATCGCTAGATTTGCCAGGAATAACAGTAGACCGTCAGTGCGGGTCAGGACTGAATGCTATCAATCTTGCTGCCCAAGCAATACGTGCCGGGGATGGTGATGTCTATATTGCTGGCGGGACAGAAAGCATGAGCCGGGCCCCTTATTTGATGGATCGACCAGAAAAACCGTTTAGCCCGGTGCCGCCAAGTTTCAGGAGATCACAGCTGTCACCAAAAGAGATTGGTGATCCGCCCATGGGCATAACTGCTGAAAACCTTGTGGAAAAATATCAGATTACGAGAGAAGAACAGGATCAATTTGCCCTTCAAAGCCAACAGCGAATGGCGATTGCGATGGAGGAGGGCCGATTCGATGAACAAATTGTCCCAATCTCGATTCCAGTTAAAAAGGGAGAACCATTAATTTTTAAAATGGATGAACACCCGCGTCCGCAAACGACCTATGAGGCATTGGCGAAGCTGCAGCCAGCTTTTCTAAAAAGCGGTACAGTTACAGCGGGAAATAGCTCGGGCTTAAATGATGCAGCATCGGCACTTGTGATTATGTCGAGAGAAAGGGCAGAGGAATTAAATCTTACCCCTCTAGCCGTGATTCGCGCTTATGCCGTTGCGGGTGTAGACCCGATCTTTGTAAAATAAAAAAGGATACTCACCAAACTCGGCGATATTTGTTTCCAGCAGGTCTTTCAACTTCACAACATCCGCTCCTTTTTTAAAAATCTTATAAAACACCCGAAGGTATAGGACTACCACTATTACTAGATCGAACGATAAATAACAACTGAATCTTTTTGCTCATAACTAACCTGCTGTCTTTCTTCAAGCAAATCCAAGTGGCCTTGTATTTGTGATAGCCCTAAGAACACCGTATTTCCGTGCAAACGCGGATACATTTGCCTGCAGATTTCATAGATGCATTTTTCTCCTGTTGTAAGAGTCGCTAGAATTTGCTCACATCGTTTTTCTTGTTCTAGTAATCTTGTTTTGATCAAGGATAAATGTTCGCTAAATGCTTCGCCATGACCAGGGTAGATTGTTTTCAGCGGCAGTCTGCCTACTTTTTCAAGCGAGTTTCGGTATTGCATTAACGGCCGCGGACGATTGACCTCGCCTGGATTAGGCGGCTCGATAAAAGCATTCACGGAAAATGCCTTTAATAGATGATCACCGGCTAAAGTATCGCCAGTTTTTTTGTTCCATAGTAAAATATCAGATTGGCTGTGGCCGGGAACATGAACTACTTCAAACTCCTTCCCGCCTAACGGTAAAACATCACCTTCATTTAGATAGGTAACATTCCGCCACTTTTCCTCTTTAAATGGACGTTCGAAGATGTGATTGAATGGGTCAGCACCACAGCTCGATAAAAACTGATGAAAAAAAGCCTGCACTCGTTGATACTCGTCCATACCAACATTAATCGACCCTCTCGCCTGTTCATGGACATAGATTGGCAAATCTATTTCTTCCAAAATGTAAGGAATTGCACCCGCATGGTCGATATGGATGTGGGTAAGGACAATTTGATCAATCTCCTTCAATGTAACTCCGTGCGTATGTAGTTTGCTTTTAAGTTGTTGAAATGACGCTTTCCCAGGGTTACCTGTGTCGATTAACGTAACGGAATCTCCAATCGCCAAAAAGGCATTGACCGTCCCCTCAGCAAAATGGGTTTCTAATTCAAGCGGTACAATTCTATACAATTTAATATCCCTCCCTTCCAAACATTATTTAACTATCACTTTGACAGGAGGATTGACCTAAGCACTATCAAAACTATATTTCACTTTCACTAGAAATATGAATACGATTCATCCAAAAAATGAAAATTTTTATTTTTTTCAAAAAATGTTTTAATCACCAGAACCCCCATGATAAAAACGTAAATTATGTAATATTAACAAGGGGGTATTCACTAATAAAACTGTTATTTCTTCAACTTAATTGGGACAATTTTTCCATCCTCAAAAATCCTTTTACTTTTTTAACTCGGAAGGAGGCATGTCTGCCTCTACTTCCCCCGAGGTGACTAACAGCACGAATTATTCGCGTTCAATGATCGTTGCAATTCCTTGTCCGCCTCCAATACAGGCGGTGATCAGGGCATATTTTCCAGCTGATCGTTTTAATTCATAGATTGCTTTGGTGACGAGGATGGCGCCTGTTGCCCCGAGTGGATGTCCGTGAGCAATAGCGCCGCCGTTTTTATTTACTTTTTCAAGGTCCATCCGGAGTTCGCGATTACATGCTATTACCTGTGCCGCAAACGCTTCATTTATTTCAATGACGTCTATATCATTTAATGAATATCCTGACTTTTGAAGCACTTTTTTCACAGCAGGAACAGGTCCGATTCCCAAAACGTTCACTAATATTGAAACGAAGCAATTCTCGGACCAATTTGCATGTGGTTTGCGAAATCTTGGAATTGCTAAGGGCGACAGAGTAATAGTTTGTATGCCCAATTGTCCTGAGGTCCTCTTTGCCTATCAAGGAATTACCAGAGCAGGAGCAACGATTGTCCCGGTTATGTTTACTTTGCATCCAAAGGAGCTTCACTACATCGCACGAAATTCTGGCGCAAAAGCAGTAATTACCTCCTCCGCAGTAAGGAGTAATGTTGAAAGTTCATTAGAAGGATTACCGGCTAAACCACAGTTAATTGTTGTTGATCTGCCATCAGATGAGCGTGCGAAAAACTTCTATGACATGTTTGTCCCCGCCGAAAATCAACTTGTCGATGGTGGGAACTCAGATGATACAGCAGTCATTCTATATACCTCAGGTACGACTGGAAATCCAAAAGGGGTGCTATTAACCCATAAAAACTTATATTCTAATGCCGAGAATTCAGCAAAGCATAATGAAACAGAGCGGGGCACAACACTTGGAGTCCTGCCGCTTGCCCATGTGTATGGCTTCACGATTTCGAATATTTGCTTTCTAACAGGCAGTTCTATCGTTATTTTTTCAAGCTTTGATACAAAAGAGGTATTTAAAGCGATTGAAAGACATCAGGTTAAGACGTTCTCAGCTGTTCCCGCGATGATTCATGCCTTAGTATCTTATCCACATGCCGACCAATATAAAATCTCCAGTCTTGAATCAGTCGGATCAGGTTCTGCACCGCTGCCGGTTGCCTTATTGCACGCTTTTGAACAAAAATTTGGCGCAAAAGTGTATGAGGGCTATGGGTTATCAGAGGCTGCACCGGTTGTTACTGCTCATCGCAAAGGAATCGAAATAAAACCTGGCTCTGTTGGGATCCCGATTCCTGGGGTAGTGTTGAAAATCGTCGATGAAAATGGCGAGGAAGTTCCTGTTGGGGAAGTGGGTGAATTAATCGTCCGCGGTGATAATGTCACGCCTGGCTACTATCAAAATGCCGAAGAAACCAGCCGTGTCTTAAAAGATTCGTGGTTATTTACCGGGGATATGGCCCGGATGGATGATGAGGGCTATGTCTATATCGTTGACCGAAAGAAGGATTTAATTATTCGCGGCGGATTTAATGTGTATCCTCGTGATGTCGAAGAAATATTAAATGCTCATGAACAAGTTTTTGAGGTAGCGGTTGTTGGTATTCCCGATGAACGAATGGGCGAAGAAATGGTTGCCTGTGTCGTGAAAAAACCTGGTGCAAAAGTAACGGAAGAGGAGCTAATTCACTATTGCCAGGACCATTTAGCAAAAAACAAAACACCACGCAGAATCGTTTTCCTAAAGGCACTGCCAAGAAATGGTGTCGGGAAAATATTAAAGACGCATCTCCGCAGGCAAGCTTCAGAAATTGTAATCAAACCGTAAAAGAAAAAAGGAGGAGAACATATATGGAAAAAAGAACCATATTAACAACTAGCAGTCGAGGTTTGCTTGAAGATTCTTTCCCGTACCGCTTATTCCAAAAAGCAAAACGGTTAGGAACCTGGAACCCAGCAGATATAGATTTCAGTCAGGACCAAAAGGACTGGAAAACACTAAATACGGAACAACAAGCAGATATCTTGCGGCTTATTTCTCAATTTCAAGCCGGCGAAGAAGCGGTTACATTAGATCTTCTTCCACTGATTATGGCGATTGCGAAAGAAGGGCGCCTTGAGGAAGAAATGTTTTTGACGACCTTTTTATACGAGGAAGCGAAACATACAGAATTTTTCCGTCTAGTTTTGAATGCAATCGGGGAGCGAGGGGACTTATCTCACTTTCATACCGAAACCTATCAGAAGATTTTCTATGAGATTCTCCCAACAACAATGGAACGGTTGATTTCCGACCAATCCCCAGAAGCGATCGCCGAGGCATCCGTAGTGTACAACATGTTTGTTGAAGGAGTATTAGCAGAAACCGGTTATTATTCTTTCTATCAAACATTAGAAACCGCGGGTATCATGCCAGGATTGCTTGAAGGTGTTGGTAATTTAAAAAAGGATGAGTCCAGGCATATTGGCTATGGGACATTCCTTTTGCAACGGTTAATTTGTGAACATCCACATCTCTTTGATTTTGTGGCCGCCAAGATGGGCGAGCTGACCCCTTTAGCGATTAGGCTAAATCAAGAAGGCATCGCAGGAAGGGAGGTAAGTGCATTCGGCGGGGATCCTGAAGATATCATGAACTTTACCTTAAAACAACTCTCGGTCCGAATGGAAATCTTAGCGCGGGCACAAGGCAAAAAAATCGAGGAGATTTATAGATACACAGATAGTGACTTAGGAGTTCTATAAGTGATTTTAGAAAAGGAGGAATTATCATGACGGTAAAGGTTGATGTTCAAACATTTCCCCACTTTATTAACGGAAAGTGGGAACCAGCCTCCAGTCAAGAAACGTTTGATGTATTGAACCCGGCAAATGGTGAACTTGTAGCTAGAGTAGCAAAAGGAACTACGGAAGATGTTGACCGTGCTGTAAATGCGGCCCGTGAGGCATTTGATCAGGGTGACTGGAAAGACATGAAGCCAAAAGGCCGAGCCAAGGTGTTATATGCGATTTCCTATCAAATTGCCGAACATGCCGAGGAACTAGCATACTTAGAAGCGATTAGCTCAGGTGGAACGGTACGCCGAATTGGCAATAGTGATATTTTGCAAATGGTTGACTTGTTCCAAACATTGGCCAATTTTACGGTTGAGTATCCATTCTCGGAGACACTGCCAGTGCCGCCATTCCCAGGACCAGCACATAATTTTATTTGGCGTGAACCAATCGGTGTATGTGCAGCGATTACTCCTTGGAACTTGCCAATGGTGATTGCTACCTGGAAGATTGCTCCAGCACTGGCGATGGGGAATACAAATGTGATCAAGCCTGCCAGCTACACGCCGCTGTCCACTTTGAAGTTAGCAGAAATTATTTCAACCGTGGTCCCTCCAGGTGTAATTAACGTTGTCTCAGGTTCTGGTGCAGAAGTGGGCGAAGCTTTAGTTAACCACCCAAAGGTCGATAAAGTGGCATTCACTGGTTCGACTGAGATTGGCAGACGGATTATGGGACTTGCTGCAAGGACGATTAAGAAAACCACACTAGAACTAGGTGGAAAATCACCTAATATCCTTTTAGAGGATGCCGATCTTAGTATTGCTCTGCCTGGAAGTCTATTTGGAGTATTTCTCCATTCCGGTCAGCTTTGTGAATCAGGGACGCGTTTATTTGTACCAGATAAGCTGTATGACCAAGTGGTTGCAGGTTTAGTTGCTCTCACAAGTAAATTAAAGCTTGGGAATCCACTTGATCCGACCACCGATGTTGGTCCAGTAATCTCGAAAAAGCAAAAGGAAACCATCCTTTCCTATATTGAAGCAGGTAAACAAGAAGGCGCGACCCTTGTCTGTGGTGGCAAGGAAGTTAAGGTTGATGGCTGTGAGGAAGGATATTTCATCGAACCAACGATTTTTACAAATGTCACCAATGATATGAAAATTGCCCAGGAAGAAATTTTCGGCCCAGTCCTCTGTGTGATTCGTTATTCTGATCTGGACGATGCGATTCGAATGGCCAATGATACGATTTATGGCTTAGCTGCAGGAGTTTGGACACGTGATGTCAATAAAGCCTACGCGGTGGCTAGAAAACTGCAGGCGGGCGTGGTCTGGATTAATGACTGGCATATGCTCAGAAGTGATGCCCCGTTTGGCGGGTACAAACAAAGCGGAATTGGCAGAGAAATGGGACAGCAATCACTCGATGCCTATACCCAGGTAAAGCATGTCCACACATCGATGTCGCCTGAACTAGATCGACGCAATTGGTATGGAATTCTGTTTGGCCAAAACTAATGAAGAGGTGAGGATGAAAATGAAAACAACCTTATCACAGTTTATGTTACGTACGGGTATATACTGCGGTTCAAACTCAAGGGCGATGGTCCCAAGTCTTTTTGCTGGTCTGGGTGCCAAACGGGTGCTCCTTTTAAGTGATAGAGGACTAGAAGCAGCAGGAATTGTTGAAAAAGTGGCCGATATTTTTTCGCTGACAGGTCATGGCTCTGGCCCAGAACTTGTCGGTCAATTTCTTGATATCAAACAGGATGCCGAAAGCAGCTGCATCAATGAAGCTGTCCGCTATGCAAGAGAAATAGGTGCAGATTCCTTACTTGCAGTTGGCGGGGGCAGTGTTCTGGATACCGTAAAAGGGGTAAAGTATGCGCTCCACAAAGGATTGACAGATATAAAAGAGGCGATCCCTGGCGGTTTGTTGTACGAGTCATTCCCAAAAGCAGATTACATGCCGATTCCCCATATTGCCATTCCGACTACCGCGGGAACTGGTTCAGAAGTGTCACCGATTGCCGTTATTTTTAATGAAGAAATTCAAATGAAGACGAATATCATCAATCCGTTTATTAATGCCGATATGGCGATATTGGATCCAGATTTAACCGTCGGACTACCACCAGTCATTACGGCATTTACTGGATTTGATGCCTTAACGCATGCCATCGAGGCGCTCGCATCACCAACCGCAACAGGTCTAACCGATGCCTATGCCCTCCATGCAATTCGCCTTATTGAAAAAAATCTACCAGTTGCCGTTGTTGATGGTTCGAACCTTGATGCCCGCATGGATTTATTGCAAGCTAGCTTAATGGGGATCACAGCTTTCAGTTTCGCCTTAAATGCGATACCTGTTCACAATATGGCTCACGCGTACGGGGCCTTGTTCCGAATTCCACATGGCTTAGCAAATGCAGTCTTTTTGCCGGTGGTCATGGAATTGGTACCTGAGTTATATTTGCCAAAGGCTGCTGAATTAGCACAAGCCTTGAATGTGGATGTAAAGGGTGATACCCCACAAACGGCATTAGCAAAAGTGATTGGGAAAATTAAATTGCTTCAGTATAAGGTTGGATTACCGGCTGATTTCAAGCAATTTAACATTAGCGAAGAGGCACTCCAGTTAGCGATTCCAGCGGTCATGAAGGACCCAGCTGCATTAAGCTTCCCAATGCCAAAAGAATTAATTGCGGCAATTGGGCAAAAGGTTGTTCCCTTGACAGTGAAATAGATTTTTAATGTGACCCAGCCAGCGCAAAGACAAGCTGGCTGGGTTTAATAAATTGCTGAATGTAGTTATACATACCAAAGGAAGAACCTAGTCGCCATTAAAAAGAGGCCATCTACCAGTAAAAGGAGCCATCCACTAGAAAGGGTTGAAAATATGAAAATTACATTTAAAAGATTAACAGAATGCACCATACAAGATACGATAACGGCTGGTTAATGAAGAATTATCTTTGAAGCACTCTTTAGTTGCTTTTGATGGAGTAGAACCTGTAGCGATTGTATTAAATGGATTTCGTGTGATCGACGGAAAAAAAACTGCATGGAATGGCGGGACAGGAATCGCCCCCAAATACCGTGGAAGGGGTGTGTCAAAGCTTTTAATGGAGGCAGCCATAAAAGATTACTCCGAAGAAGAGGTCGAGGTTGCCACACTAGAAGCCATTAAGGAAAATGAAAGGGCCATTCGATTATATAAAAGTCATGGCTATGAAATAATTAATTCACTTGTTTATCTAAATGGGACCATATTGTTTGATCACACTCCCATTGCCTTAAAATCTATCCGGCCCGAGCAACTGCCAACTTTCCATTTTTATAATGAAAAGGTTCCATGGCAATGTCAGTGGCAGAGTGTTAAGTCGGGTGAAACACAGATCTATTTCGACAGTAAACAAAAGCCGTTAGGATATTCATTATTTAAAAGAGTGTGGAACCAAGACGGGCAACTGGAAAAAGTAATTTTATATCAGCTTGAACTATTCAATGACATTAAAAAGGAAACGATAAAGTCTATTTTCACTTCTATATCTGGAGAACATCAAAAGCCTGTCAGCTTCATGATAATTAATTCCATATTATCAAATCCTGTTATTCCATTCTTACTAGATTTAGGCTTTGAGAAAAAAACGGAGCAAGTCCAATTGATAAAAAAATGTAATTAATAAAATTTTTTTGAATCCTAATTCATAATATTATATAATTTTCGTTAGGGCCATTCTCAGGTAGATTGGGCTTGATCTACATAAATTCATTGGATTAGGAGAAATAAAATGGAAAAAGTACTTATTTTCGGTCATAAAAATCCTGACACAGATACGATTTGTTCTGCAATTGCCTATGCAGACTTAAAAAAACAATTAGGTATGGATGTTGAACCAGTGCGCTTAGGACAAGTAAATGGTGAAACACAATATGCACTAAACCAGTTTAATGCAGAGGCTCCACGCCTTGTTGAAGCAGTTTCGAGTGAAGTGAACGCGGTCATCCTAGTTGATCACAATGAGCGCCAGCAAAGTGCAAATGATATCGCTGATGTTCGTGTATTAGAAGTAATCGATCACCACCGGATTGCTAACTTTGAAACAAGTGATCCGTTATATTACCGCTGCGAGCCAGTAGGATGTACAGCAACAATCCTAAATAAAATGTACAAAGAAAACAACAAAGAAATAAGCAAAGAAATTGCCGGATTAATGCTTTCTGCGATTATTTCTGACTCATTATTATTTAAGTCCCCAACTTGTACGCCAGAAGACGTAGCAGCAGCACGTGAGTTAGCTGAAATTGCTGGTGTCGATGCAGATGCATATGGACTTGAAATGTTGAAAGCTGGAGCAGACGTTCGCGACAAATCAATTAACGAACTGCTAAGCCTAGATGCTAAAGGATTTGAAATGGGCTCAAGTAAAGTAGAAATTGCTCAAGTCAATGTGGTTGATACGGCAGATGTGCTTGCTCGTCAAGAAGAATTAGAAGCGGCGATCTCTACGATTATCGAAGAAAAGAACTTAGATTTATTCCTGTTTGTGGTAACTGACATTTTAACAAACGATTCAGTTGGTTTAGCTTTAGGAAGCAAAACAGTTGCAGTAGAAAAAGCATATAATGTTACACTTGCTAATAACACTGCTACCTTAAAAGGTGTCGTTTCACGCAAAAAGCAAATCGTACCTGTGTTGACTGATATTTTTACTAAAGGTTTATAAGATAGACCGTCCATGGACATTTTCATGGACGGTTTTTTCTATCCCTATAAATACTCAAAATTAATTCCTTCTTTCCATCAACTGACTTTTGTTGTAATCTATTAAATATTTAGAAAATCGAAATTCTCTAATATTTTAATTGAGAGGAAGGAATAATCGCATGCTGTTTTTGTCACTGATCAGTTCTTTTTTTAATGCACTGAATGCACTTTATGCAAAGAAAATTGTTGGAGAAATGAAGGATAATAATAGTTTCATCGTTACATCATTTGCATATATAGGTTTGTTTCTTGGACTTACATTACCATGGCTTTATTTATTTAAAATGAACGCGATCTCGATTTCCTTGCTAATTTTGGTTGTCCTGCTAGATATGTTAGGAAATTTACTATTCTTTAAAGCAATGAACAAAATCGAGGTATCAGTCCTTTCCGTTTACATGGCATTAACACCATTATTCACATTTATTCCGAATAGCGTCTTATATGGATTTCATCCATTTGTACTTGTGTCTGTTTTATTTATCATGGTCGGTGTTTATTTTTTAAATTTGAAAGGTCGGAACCCGCTGACTCCATTTCTTGAATTAAAAAAACCTGGAAATTTATTGGGGATCGCATCAGCAGTTGTGTTTGGAGTTAGTATGGTGCCTTCGCAGCAGTTACTTGTTCATGGATGGGTAAATCCAGTGACGCTTTACTTCTATCGAGCCTGCGGTATTGCCCTAATTACCTATCTAGTTTACCGTCCAAAGGTGTGGTTTCCTAGCCTGCATAAACATCTAAGTTTACGCGGAATTACGGTCATCATCCAATGGATTTGTCTTTTTACTGCCTTAAAATTTGCCGATGGAACACTTGTTGTGTCACTCGCTTTCACTTCACCGTTATTTGCTGTTTTCCTAGCATGGTATTATTTTAAGGAGCAAATTACGCCCGCTAAGCTAACTGCTTGTGTGATTACGATCTTAGGTATTATTATTACAGTCGTATAAAGGGAACAATGAACAAAGGAGGGATGAACAGTGAACCGAATGCACTCGACCACCATGTTCTTGGCTGGTCTGCAATGGTTATTTTTCATGTTTGCAAATACTGTGGTCATCCCGTTAACTATCGGGGATGCCTTTGACTTATCATCAGTTGAAGTGGCTAGTACACTGCAAAGATCATTTATCTATACAGGGACAGCCTGTATCCTGCAAGCTGTTTTTGGGCATAAGTATCCACTTATGGAAGGACAATCTGGCTTGTGGTGGGGTGCCATCCTAAGTCTTTGTGCTTCAGCTTCTTCAGCGGGAATCAGTTTGACTGAACTAGGGGGTGGTCTTGCGCTTGGTATTATTATTTCAGGCGCTTTAGTTATCATTCTCGGAGCTTTAGGAATGGGACAGGTGTTAGAGCGGTTATTTACACCCGTAGTTATGGGTACCGTGCTATTTCTGCTTGCAAGCCAGCTTATTGTCATTTTTACAAAAGGGATGCTCGGATTGGGAACAGCAACTCAGATTGATATACCAACAGCAGGATTATCGGTCCTGTTAATTATACTCGTTGTATGGATTAATCTTAAGGGGCATGGAGTGATTCGGAATTTTTCCATCCTAATTGGGATTGTAACTGGGTGGGTGGTTTACGCAATATTTTTTCCATCAACCCCAACTAATCCGAGTACATCAACGGAACTTTTTCAGTTATTTCCTTGGGGGAAACCTAGTTTTAGCTTTGGTCTAATTCTGATGGCAGTCATCACTGGTTTGGTTAATACAACGAATACTATGGCTTCCATAAAAGGGATTGAGCCAATCATAAAGACGAAAACCACAAATAATCAATACCGCCGCTCATTTGTTTTAACAGGGATTAATTCGATCGTATCGGGCCTATTTGGTTTGGTTCCGTATGCACCCTATATTTCTTCACTGGGATTTTTACAGTCAACGCTCATTTTTGATCGGGCACCAATCGTCATTGGAGGTGCTTTGTTTATATTACTTGGTTCGGTGCCTGCGATGAGTCAACTGTTTTCTACTTTGCCCATCAGTGTCGGGGATGCAGTTTTATTTGTAGCCTATTTGCAATTATTTAGCGGAGCACTTACAAATTTGAATGGAATTCGCTTTAACCAAAGAACAATTTATCGAATCGCTGCACCTGTTCTACTAGGAATTGCGATCATGAATATTCCTGCTGAAATGTTTGGTTCCATCCCGATGCTTGTTCGACCGCTATTAAGCAGCGGTTTACTTGTAGGAATTTTGCTTGCGATTGTGCTTGAAAATACAATTGATTGGTCCAAACTAGAGAAATCGATACCAAGTCCCAAAAAAAAGATCAGTTGAATAAATAAAAGGCGCCCCGTTTAAATTAGGAGCGCCCTGTTTTTTAATATCGGTATTAAGCGAGTGGAGTAAGCTTTTCTTTTATAAAAGGATAAAGGCTTACTGCTAGATGAATATTCAAAAATTGTTGACTATCAGATAAATCAGTGGAAAGAATTTCTTCAATCCTTTTTAACCGATACATCAATGTATTGGTATGAACATGGATGGATTCTGCTGCTTCTTTCGCATTTTGATTGTGTTCAAGATATGCAAACAACGAAGGTAGCAGTTCGCCTTTACGGGATTGGTCATATTCAAACAGAGGCCCGAGTACTTCCATGATAAAATCAATAAGTTCTTCTTCGGTATTTTGTAGCAAAAGTCTTTGAACGCCAAGTTCTTTATAACTAATTACTTGGTTTTTCCCTCCATAACTTTGAAGGAATTGAAGACATTTCGCTGCCTCCTGCATCGATTTAGTAACTTTTAATAAGCTGGAATGAATTCTCCCAATACCTATCGAAACATTAGTGCCCCAATTTTTAACTTGGATTTCCTGTTGAAATTTAGACACCAGCTCTTTAACTTGATGGTGTGCATAGGCAGGTGAAACCTTTTGTTGAAAAGTAAGCAGTACAACGATTTGGTCGTGATTTCTAACCGCCATCCCTTTTAAAGAATTTTTTAAAAATACTCGGTTGGCCAACTGAACAAGGTGGCGAATGATGCTGTTCCTTTTATGTGTATTGTCCATTTCGTCTAACCGGATAATAACAGCTAAATAATCACCCATCGGATCGAAATCCATCTGTTTCGCTTTTTGAAGAATGGTGCCGTCTACTTTTCCGGAAAATAGAACATCAATGAGCTCCCCATTTATTTTTTCCTGTGCATCAAAAATAGCTTGATCCTTTACAAGTTCGAGTGAGATAACGGTACATGCATGCTCCAATGCTGCGATATCAACATCACGCATTTTTTCAGGAGAAACGATAATTAGTGAGCCATAAAGCGTTGGCTTGGCCCCAATTGGAAGGACGGTTATACACTGATTTGCTTTATTCATGTTGGTTTCAATGAATGAACGGACGTTTCCAGGTGTTTTTATCGCATTCTGTGCCAATTCTCTTATTGTATATAACTCATCATCGGATAGCTTATCTTTATATGCATAGGAGATCAGTTCTCCAAGATCATCATATAACAAAACATTGTGTCCGGTTGTTTCATTCAAATAAGTGATAATCGAATCGAGCCCTTCACCGTGTAAAACAAGGGCAGCCAATCGATTATGGATATCCACAGACCGTGATAGCATCTCATTTTGTTTGGAAATCGTGTTATTTAATTCCTCCAGCTGTCTTACCGTCTCTTCTTGCTCACTGTAAAGGTTTGCTTTCTCAAGTGCTACAGCAGCTTGATGGGCAATAGCAGTTAGAAGATTAATATCCTCAGGGATAAAGTGAAGGGACTGATCAAAAGAATCAAGTGTAATAACTCCAATACATTCTCCTTTTAATAGGATTGGTGCACAAATAGATGAATAAGGAAGTGTGGGGATCGATTGATCCATGAGCATATGATTCGTTTCTGACAGGGTTGCCGTTGCTTTTTCCACTTCCGTTCTGTTATGAAAAATCAAGCATTTTTGGGCGGTGAAAGCCAGGCCCGTCATAGATTCACCTGGTTTTAACCGTACCCTTGTAATTTCTGACTTAAAATTGCTGTCAGACTTTGGAATAAGCAAATCTTGTTTAGGGTCATAAATGAATAAAACCCCACCGTGGGCTGCATCAATGACTGAGACCGTTTGTACCATAATTGAGTCTATAATCGTATCGATATCTAAGGATGAGTTTAATACATTGGAGACGTGTATTAATGACTGCAGCTGGCGATGACTAAGAGTTTCCTTCATGGTGCACCTCACAATCTAATGATAGGAATAATGAAAAAATTAAATTTCTTTTGTCTATTGTAACAAACTCTTCTCGACAATGTGTGATTTTTATCAGTAATTATTAGGTAAAAGTGAGATTTATGTGATTTTTTTGTGTTTTTACACAAATTGTTTATTAAGAATTTTGTAGAAAACAACATAACAAATAATCTGATAAGTTTTATAATTATAAATAAATAAAAAATTACTTGCCATTCCATTAAAGCGACAAACTAATCGGGAGTGTGGCAGAAAGGATAGGGCATTGATTAACAAAGAAAGATTATGGAGTCGGTTGAATCTTCTAAGCGAAATTGGGAAAACAGACACAAACGGAGTCACTCGCTTATCTTTCACTCCAGAAGAAAGAGCAGCGAAGGATCTTGTAGCTGCATTTATGATAGAAGCAGGGCTGAAAGTTCGTGAGGATGAAGTTGGAAACCTAATTGGCAGGAAAGATGGAGGAAATCCAAATGCATCTGTGGTTTTAACTGGTTCCCATATAGATTCTGTCCTTAACGGTGGGAATTTTGATGGACCACTGGGTGTTCTTTCAGCGGTTGAAGCACTTCAAGTCATGAATGAGCAGAATATTGAGACAGAGCATCCCATTGAAGTGATTGCTTTTACGGATGAAGAGGGGGCAAGATTTAGTTTTGGGATGATTGGAAGCAGGGGTATCGCTGGCACCCTTACGCAAGAAGAATTGCTTAATAAGGATAAACACGGGATCACGATTGCAGAAGCGTTTGTCGCTAGTGGTCTAAAGCCAGATACGATAGGAAAAGCAGCACGCAAACCTGAGGATGTTAAAGCATATATCGAGCTTCATATTGAACAAGGGAAAGTCCTTGAAGGTCAAAACCTCTCTGCCGGGATTGTTTCAGGATTAGCTGGTCCGTTATGGCTCAAGTTTATTTTAGAAGGAGAAGTCGGTCATGCAGGTGCGACCCCGATGTCCATTAGGCATGATGCATTGACTACAGCTGCAAGAGTGATGCTAGTGATTGAAGCAGAAGCAGCTAAAACTGGAACTACAGTTGGTACAGTGGGACAAGTTCAGGTACAGCCAGGTGGAATTAACATCATTCCAGGTCGGGTTGAATTCTCATTAGATCTTCGGGATATAAGTGAAGTAGTCCGTGATGAGGTAGAGCAGAATATTAGGGAACAGGCGCAACAGATTTGTGAGACCCAAGGTGTTAAATTGACGATTGAAGACTTACAGCGGGTTGCACCAGCCCCATGTTCTGTAATTGTAAAGAATGCAGCAAGAGACGCTTTTGAAAAATTAGGACTAGAAAGTTATTATCTTCCAAGTGGAGCAGGACATGATGGGATGCAATTGTTGGATTTATGTCCAATGGGAATGATATTCATCCGCTCCAAGAATGGAATTAGTCATGACCCAGCTGAATGGAGTTCAAAAGAGGACTGTGCAGACGGTGCGAATGTTCTTTATCATACGGTTCTAAATCTAGCGGTTCAAAAAGTGAATGCAGCAACAAACTAATAGGAGATGACAAGCATGAGTATTAGTACAACAGTAAACCTTAACCAATTAGCAGAAGAAACAAAAGAGCAAGTCATTGCCTGGAGAAGGCATTTGCATCAAAATCCGGAACTATCCTTCCAGGAGGAAAAAACATCTCAATTTATTTATGATACGTTACAATCGTTTGGAAACATGGAGATTTCCCGTCCAACAAAAACTAGTGTGGTTGCACGTTTGATCGGCCCTGTGCCAGGAAAAACACTTGCCATTCGTGCGGATATGGATGCACTGCCAATCCAAGAAGAGAACACATTCGAATTTGCTTCCCAAAACCCTGGTGTGATGCATGCATGTGGTCATGACGGTCATACAGCAATGCTACTCGGTACAGCCAAAATTCTTTCGGGCTTAAAGGAGCATATTAAAGGGGAAGTTCGTTTCTTGTTCCAGCATGCAGAAGAGTTATTCCCTGGCGGTGCTGAGGAAATGGTGCAAGCAGGAGTAATGGACGGGGTAGACCTTGTAATCGGTACACACCTCTGGTCACCAATTGAAAAAGGCAAAGTTGGGGTTGTCTACGGTTCGATGATGGCTTCTCCAGATACCTTCTGGATCACTGTGAATGGAAAGGGTGGACATGCAGCACTTCCACACCAAACAATCGATTCAATCGCCGTTGCTGCACAGGTTGTAACCAACCTTCAGCATATTGTCTCAAGGAATACAGACCCGCTAGATAGTTTGGTTATTTCTGTAACCCAATTTATTGGTGGGACAACACACAACGTGATTCCTGGACAAGTTAAAATTTGGGGGACTGTTCGCAGCTTTGATCCAACACTTCGTGAATCCATTCCTGCAAAAATGGAGCGCGTCGTCAAGGGAATTACCGAAGCGCATGAAGCCACTTACGACTTTAAATATGAATTTGGCTACCGTCCTGTCATCAATGATAATGAAGTGACAGCTGTGATTGAAGAAACGGTTCGAGAAGTATTTGGTGAAGAGGCACTTGATATGATGAGACCCAATATGGGTGGAGAAGATTTCTCTGCATTCATGGAAAAAGCTCCAGGCTGCTACTTCTATGTTGGAGCCGGTAATGAGGAACAAGGTATTAACTACCCGCATCATCACGAACGCTTCACAATCGATGAGGATGCACTAGAAATTGGTGTAAAAACATTCCTTCATGCGACATTTAAGTTTTTAGCTTAAGTTATCATCTGGATCTTCGTGAAATAAAGAGACCAGCGAAGGTCCGGTTAAAAAAAAGGCATGATTATTATCAATTAAAATTAGGGGGTTATTTTATGAAATTACATCAGCTTATCGCAATTATACCGTTCATTGGTTTACTCGGCGGAGTTCCTTTCGCCAATAAAGTCACTCCCTATGTGTTCGGGATGCCTTTTGTGCTCTTTTACATTGTTTTGTGGGTAGTAATTACTTCTGGAATTATGGCAATTGTTTTCAAATTGGACCCCAAAAATAAGGAGGAGGAAATCTAATGAATACAGCATTAATTATCATTTTCGGATTTTTAGCATTATCCATCTTCCTTGGTGTACAAGCTCAAAAGGGCAAGGACATGAGCCTCGAGCAGTGGTCAGTAGGGGGACGCGGGTTCGGAACAATCTTCGTATTCCTATTAATGGCAGGGGAGATTTATACAACATTTACGTTCCTTGGCGGAAGCGGATGGGCTTACGGTAAGGGTGGCCCAACTTATTATATCTTAGGGTACGGCTGTTTAGCTTACATCATGTCCTATTGGTTACTTCCAGCCATTTGGAAATATGCGAAAGATAACAAATTAATGTCACAATCCGACTTTTTTGTTAGTAAATATAAAAGTCCATTACTTGGTGTTTTTGTATCTATAGTTGGTGTAGTTGCATTGATTCCATATCTTGTCCTACAATTAAAAGGACTAGGAATCATTGTTTCTGAAGCTTCTGGTGGTTCGATTTCATCTACTGCAGCTATCTGGATTGGAGTTATTGCTGTAACGGTTTACGTAATGATTTCAGGAATTCACGGTTCTGCTTGGACAGCTGTTATTAAAGATATCATGATTTTAGGTATTGTTTTATTCTTAGGTATTTATTTACCAATTCACTATTACGGCGGCTTCCAGCCAATGTTTGAAGCAATTGAGGCTGCTAAACCAGGTTTCCTTGCTCTTCCAGAGACTGGTTTAAGTGTATCGTGGTTTATTTCTACAGTATTATTAACTGCACTTGGTTTCTATATGTGGCCGCACACATTTGGATCGATTTATTCTGCACAAAGTGCAAAGGTATTCCGTAAGAATGCGATTATCATGCCACTTTATCAGCTAGTATTATTGTTTGTATTCTTTGTAGGCTTTGCCGCTATTCTTCAGGTTAAGGGTTTGGAGGGTCCAGCGGGTGACTTGGCATTATTAAAACTATCGATGCAGACATTTGATCCATGGGTAGTTGGATTAATCGGAGCAGCTGGCTTACTGACGGCAATTGTTCCAGGTTCCATGATTATGATGGCAGCTGCTACTTTATTAGCGAAAAACGTCTATAAGGTGTTTGTGCCAAAAGCATCTGACCAACAAGTATCTAAATTAGCGAAGAACTTAGTACCAGTTGTTGCACTCATCGCTCTATACTTTACCTTTAAAGGTGGAGATACTCTAGTAACATTGTTATTAATGGGCTACAGCCTTGTAACACAATTGTTCCCAGCATTGGTATTCAGCTTAGCTAAAAAGAACGTGGTGACAAAAGCTGGTGCATTCGCGGGTATTGCAGTAGGGGTGTTTACAGTTGCCTACATTACAATTAGTGCTTCTACTGTTGGTACAATATTCCCAGCGCTTCCACAATTCATTAAAGACCTCAATGTGGGTGTTATCGCATTAGTAATTAATCTTGTTGTTACATTTGTTGTAAGTTTTGTAACGAAATCAGCAAGTGCTGCCAATAACACGAATGAGCATGTGGCATAATTTTAGAATGAATAACTAAAACACCTCCAAGTCGTTAAAAAGTATTGACGACTGGGGTGTTTTATTTTTGTAACGTTTAAATCAGTGAAGTTAATCAGTATGTTTTTGAATTTCTTCTTTCTTATGATTCATCAAGAAAAATGTTAATGGCTGGTCGGAACCCGTCATTAATTTATACACATAGGAAGAAGTAAGTTTATAGCCGTCGTCTATTTTTGTGGCCAAATAATTCGTCCGTTCGAACAGAATGGAACGGATATGATTGATTTGACGGGAGATTTTGTCCATTAGTGCTTCTTGATTGTCTAAGCGCTGTAAAACTCCGCCTTGAAACGCCTCTTGTTTCGCCATTTTTTCTGCAACCTTTTTTTGTAATTCGAGCTGTTCATTCAATTGGAGGACAAGCTGATGATTCGCATCCTCGTACCTCTCCAACCTTCTTTGTAAATCATTTAATTGATTTCCAACATGGTTCCACTGGTTGAAGTGTGTTTCTTCTTGATGCTGGGATTGCATACCTAATTCAGATAAGGCTTTTTTGAGTGCAGTATTCGCTATTTGCTGTTCAGAAATTAATTGAGACAGGAAATCCTGTCTTGATATGACTTGATTGGTCGCTTGTGGATTTTGTTTGTTTTTATAAACATCTGGATGGTCACTGTTATTAATGAATAATCCCATACCTCTCCCCGCCTTTTTTTATAATTGGTTGTGATAGTTTATGCTTGAAAATCTAAAGAGGGGACATGATTGGGCAGTTGGAGAGGAAAGGGTGAAAAAATAACGCTCGGAAAACTTCCAAGCGTTATTTCGGTAAAATATTTTTTAAACAAGAGTCGGTGTTTTCAATATGAATTTTTCTACAACCTTTGCGACACCGTCATTCATATTGCTGTCGGTGACAAAGTTAGCTTTTTCTTTAATATCGTCTGGAGCATTCCCCATAGCAACACCTAAGCCTGCAAACTCAATCATCGCTAGGTCATTATAGCTGTCACCCATTGCAATGACTTCTTCGCGCTTAATCCCCAGCTGTTGAATCAAGAGGCTAAGGCTTGTACCTTTCGTGACGCCATGCTCCGTAAATTCTAGAAAGAATGGTTTGGAACGCATGACACTTAGATGACCAGCTAACTCTCGCTGCAGTTTTTCTTCTACTTCCGCAAGTTTTGTTTCATCTTCAAGCATCAGCACTTTTACCACAGGTTCCGATACAGCCTCCACGAAACTGCCGACTTCAATTATTTCTAGGCCAGTAATTTCTCCTTCAATATTTGTGAATTGGTTTCCAGCCTCGGTAACAATCTGATCCCCAACATACGTATGAATCCAAACATTTTCACGACGACTTACTTCATATAAATAGTGAACGACATCAGGCGATAAAGTGCTGCTAAACAGTTCTTCACCAGTCTGACAGTTAGTAATTTTAGCGCCATTAAAAGAAAGAATAAAGCTGCCGAAATCATTCAACCGCAGTTCTTTAGCAATAGCATACATGGCTGACGTAGGCCGGCCAGAAGCTAACACCACTTTCACTCCTAATTCTTGTGCATCCATAAGTGCACGCTTTGTGCGGTCAGATATCGTGTGGTCGTCCTGCAATAGTGTATCGTCTAAATCAAGTACAATCATTTTATAAGGCATTCTTGAAGTCTCCTTTAAACATATGTCATCTAACTATCTTACTATAAATCTAGTAAAAATACGTCTTACAATTGAAACCAATTCGTATTATAAAAAGATAATAATTTATTCTGTACTATTTTTTTGTACAAATATAATTACTTATTATGGTGAAAACTAGTCGGATATGAGTATGACCAACAGTTATCGAAACATAAGGATCGAATCATTGGAGGGGAAATTGTGTGGAAAATATAAGTCATAATCCGCGGCTGTCTTCGGCAGAAATTGCTAATCTTTGGTCACAATATATGAATGATAGCATGGCTGCTTGTGTTGTTCGTTATTATTTGGAGAAGGTTGAGGACAAGGATATTCGCCAGGTATTAGAGCTTGCCCTGCAATTATCACATTCTCATCTAAAGAGTATAAGTGAATTTCTTGACCAAGAAAAATATCCAACTCCGATTGGTTTTACAGAAGAAGATATAAATCTGAATGCTCCCCCGTTATTTTCAGATCTCTTTATGCTGTTTTATATGTACATAATGACACTGCATGGGTTAACTGGCTATGCAGGTGCGGTAGGTACATCTATCCGCGCAGATCAAAGGAGCTACTTCATTCAGTGCAACACTGAAACGATGAAATTATACGATATGGTCATGGATGTTATGGTCCAGAAAGGCATTATTAACAGGCCTCCTAACATCAATGCACCAAATGAAGTTGATTTTGTAACAAAACAGAGTTTTTTAACCGGCTGGTTTCGTGACAGAAGGCCTTTAAATGCGATTGAAGTGAGCGGTATCTATTTTAATATGCAAAAGACGATTGCGAAGATTGTGTTGGAAATTGGGTTTTGTCAAGTGGCTCAATCAAAGGAACTTCGCGATTACATAAAAAGAGGAGAAAAGATTTGTGATCGCCAATATGAAACGCTAAGTGATATTTTATTTGAAAGTAACTTACCTGCACCAAGAAAATGGGATTCAGAGGTATCAAAATCTACCATAGCACCGTTTTCAGATAAACTGATGCTATTTCATATCGTTACATTGGTTGCAACCGCTTCAGGTTATTATGGGGCTGCTTTTGCTCTCTCCCAAAGACGTGATTTAGGTCTAAAGTATGAATTGCTAATTGCAGATATAACTAAATACGCAGAAGACGGTGCCAATCTGTTGATTAAAACCGGCTGGATGGAACAGCCGCCGACTTTTGATGACAGAGATAAATTGGCAAAACAGTAAACCTGCGATTTCATAAACCTCCCATTTTAATGATGGGAGGTTCATATTTTTGAAAAAATATGTCATACTTAAGTGAACGTAAGTTATGAAATCAACGGAAGTACTGGAGGCTTTTCAAAGATGAATCGATGCGGTTGGGTAAATCAGGATCCACTATATATTGATTATCACGATTATGAATGGGGAGTTCCGGTCTATGATGATCGCCTGCTATTTGAGTACTTAAATCTCGAAGGGGCCCAGGCAGGACTGAGTTGGTACACCATTTTAAAAAAGAGAGAGAACTACCGGAAAGCTTTTGATAACTTTGAAGCCGAAAAAATTATCCGCTATGATGAAAAGAAAATCGAAGAATTAATCCATAATGAAGGAATTGTCCGAAATAAGCTAAAAATCAATGCAGTCATTACCAACGCACATGCGTTTTTGAAAGTTGTGGAGGAGTTTGGCTCATTTAGTAAGTACATATGGTCCTTTGTTGGAGGTAAGCCTATTCAAAACCACTTCCGCGAAATGAAAGATGTTCCAGCTATCACGGATATTAGTGATCAATTAAGTAAGGATTTAAAGAAGCGCGGCTTCAAATTTGTTGGCTCGACCATCTGTTATGCGTTTATGCAAGCAACAGGGATGGTGAATGACCATATCGTGACCTGTGAATGTTATCAAAAAGCACATCAAATAATGAACTAATGAAAAAAGCGATTATCTCAATGAAGAGACATCGCTTTCCTTAGTTTGTGTAAAGAAAAATATAAAAATGGCAATTGACAGTAAAAATAGAAATATCTCTGCTTTAGAGGGCTCGAATGTTGGGAGGTCTGTTAAGGACAACATGACCACTTCCTTCTTAATTAGATTTGAATAGAATTTCAGGTTCGATTTTAAAATGTTCAGATATAATCCAACGAAATTGCGTAAAGACTTTTTCTAAATCAGGCAATGTTGGTTCGTGTTTAGGAACTCCAAAAATAGGTCCTGTAATATTAAAGCTAAACCTTCCTGGACCTATAAAGATACCTGACACATTTGTCTGATCGCTAATCAATAGTATGGCTAATAGGATATCCCCAATGTCCAATAACAAACTAAATGTATTATGTCCTGATTTACCTTCTAAACGCGCTATTCCAGTTAGCGGCCCACCAACAGATAGGGCAAATCCTCCTGGTTCTATAATAAGTCTAACAACTGTCACTTGCCCTGTTAATAATAAAAATGCCGTTATTATATCAATATTTCGTTGGATGGAACTAACTGTTCGTAGGCCTTTTTCTAATTCACAACTACTTTTCAACGATTTTCACAACCTACTCAACTTAAACTCTTCATATATAAAGATAATGACAAGGACAGAAATCAGTGCAGCCAAAGCATATCTTTTGTATATTATGAAATGAATCGAAGGATGCTACTCATTTTACAAAATGAAAGCCCATCACAATTGTGATGGGCTTTCTTGGTAATTAAAAAGGTTTGCTTATGACTGTGCAGGTTTATCAAGCGCGAAATCTGATGTGGGCAAAGTAATGATCTTGCCGCCGATTTGGACATGAATGGTGTCGTTGAAAATGGCTTTCACAATTCCCTTTAAGGAGATGGTTGAATTGACAGAGATTTTTTTGGATTCAGCTTGGTTTGCCACAATATCAACGCCTTTCGAAAATTGGTAGAAATATAGGAACTTATAGAAAAAAATTAAAATAAAGATACATTAAATTATTCGGAAAAATATTAGAAACTCCTGCTAAGGCAAGGGGATTTTTATAAAAAAATCGGTCATGTTTTGATCTACCTATATTGCAAAGGGGTGTTTAAACAATAATAGCGACTAACATGAACCGTAGGTCAAGTATCGCATTTTTGAAGTTGTCTGTCAACGAAAACATGAACTGTGGTTCAAATTTTAAAATCGTGGTATGATATATTTGAGGTGATAAAATGCCAGACAGTGATGACCTATTAATTGGTGAATTCCCTTTTCTCCCAAAACAGGAACGGGCGCAACAAAAAAGAAATGCACTGCTCGAAAGTGGACAAACTTTGTTTATTTCTAAGGGGTACGAGCAAACTACTGCTAAGGAAATTGCTGCCCATGCAGGTGTTGCTACCGGTACCTTTTATCGTTATTTTTCAGATAAACGCCAACTTTTAATGTCATTATTAGAAGACAAATTAGACAAGCTTCTCCCACCTGAACCTAGTTGGATTTCCCATGATCCAGTATCATTATTAGCATCGCTTTTAGGAGCCCATAATAAACGCCTTAATGAGTTAGGGATACAGCGTGTGTTGCCTGAGTTAGTGATGAAAGATCCTAGTCTTGCTGAATTTTTGGGTGACGCACGAAGGAAAATTCATTCGAGAATTTTGTTAGGGCTAAAACAAGCGGAAGAAAAAGGATTAACCTGGGAGGATCTCGATTTAGAAACTGTCGCGTGGGCAATTTTAGTCTTAGTGGAAAATGGTCATGGGAAAGAAGGACAAACTGGGAAAAGAGCGGATTTTCTAGATATTTCGAAAGTAATTTGCCGGATGGTTTTTCCACCAGATGTGTTACAGCAATTGCAAAATACGGATGAAACGAATAATCCAATATCCAAAAAATGAAGGTGATGTCGATATGATAAATGTTCAGGTAAAGGACTTTATGGTTAAGGATGTTATATCAGCTAGTCCAAGTGCTTCCATTAAAGATGTAATGACATTGTTTGTTGGGAAAAAAATTGGCGGTTTACCGATTATCGATGAGAATGGTGTGCTACGTGGATTTGTAACAGATGGAGACGTTTTACGGGCAATCAGTCCAGTCGATCGTCGGATTCATGATTATTTCTCTCTTATCACATATGTTGCAGAAGAAGACATGGAGAATCGGTTGAGAGAATTGGCTGACAGGGAAGTCATTCGGATTGCAAAAACCCACGGAATCGTAACCGTCCATCCTGAAGATGAAATGAAAAAAGTTGTCTCTCTATTGTCTAAGCATCACTTTAAAAAACTACCTGTTGTTGATGAGTCTAATCATGTGGTTGGTGTAATTAGCAGGGGAGATGTCATTCGCAGCATACAAGAAACGATTATTAATGATTGGCAATGATAGTCATGCAACTGAGACAGCCCTTCACTTTAAAGGGAAGGGCTGTCTTTGGAAAGAATATACTCCTATTGTTCCATTATAATAACCTTTGTAGGACTAAACTATTGAAGTGGTTTTTCAAGCAGGAGCTCAGATGCTGGGAGCGTTATGATTTTCCCGCCAATTTGCACATGAACGGTATCGTTGAAAATGGCTTTTACAATTCCTTTTAATGAAATTGTCGAATTAACAGAGATTGTTTTCGCTTCAGCTTTGTTTGCCAAATTAACCAACACCCTTCGAGATAGTTATGAAAATATTATATATGAAGATAAGGAAATAAAGCTAGAATAAATAATCAGAAAAGTTAAAAAATATTTTACGTTATGTGAACACGAAAATAAATTATCTTTTATAAATATGTGGGAAGCAAAAGAATGATGAGTAATTCTCATGTTTTTAAAAATGTAAGATTTATTTGAATGATTTCAGAACGACTGCCAATCCGAAGTGGAGGACCCCAAAAACCAAAACCGGATGAAACAATGGAATGAAGCTGACTTTTCTGAAGATAGCCCCAATCATTTTCAAATATCCTTTTTGTAATCAGATGATTCGGTGCCATTTGCCCTCTGTGTGTATGGCCTGATAAAAGTAAGTCGACACGATTTTCTTGCGCTTGAGTTATTTCAGCAGGCTGATGATCCATCATAATAATTGGCAGGGATGGATCAATATCTGTTAGTAAAGCTTCAATCGGTAGCCGATTTCGATCAGTTTTGTCTTTTCGACCTGCAAGATAAAAGCTGTCGGCTATTTTGATTACTTGATCTAAGAGGATAGTTATCCCGATTCTTTCCATTTCCTGCAAAAACTTTGGAATCCCGCCGCCATAATATTCATGATTTCCTAGGACTCCATAAACACCTAATGAAGCCGATAACTCCTTCATGACATCACCCATTTTCTTTTGAGTAAATGGCAAGGGATCGTCGTCAATGATATCGCCTGGCAGTAAAATGATATCCGGATTTAGCGCATTTACTTTA
This sequence comes from Bacillus sp. ISL-46, assembly GCF_018613205.1. Taxonomy (NCBI): domain Bacteria; kingdom Bacillati; phylum Bacillota; class Bacilli; order Caryophanales; family Bacillaceae; genus Bacillus; species Bacillus sp. ISL-46. Next base: position 125,990 of record NZ_JAGGQR010000010.1, on the reverse strand, counting down.
CGAACAAGCCGGCGAACATGTCGGATGCCTGAAAGTCTGCCAAAATGCATATCAGAGGCCATGGCAATTCGTAGCTCAGTTAGATTGCCCACCTGTTTTGGAATGACAAGTGAAAAAGTCCGAACGACAGGGCTATATGCATTAAACGTTCCGTAGATAAATAGAATAACAAAAGATATTAATACCGCTCCTCCTACCCAATTGATGACAGATGTTGTGGAAAGATCAGCAAAAATGAGAACAAAGGCAACAAGATTGGAAAGAGGCAGGAAAAGGATGGCATATTGGAATAATCCAAACCAATAAGAGCCGATCATTTTAAATAGTGACACTTTTTTTGTGAAATGTCCGATGATGTATGAATAGGAAATGAGACTAACAACTAAACCGTATATCCATTTATCCTGCAAATCGAAAACTGAATGCAGCCAAACCCAGCCGTTCCAACCGATATAAAATGTTATGGCAGAATAAACAATTATGATGGTCATGAAATTTATCAAGTAGCGTGGTTTCATTAATTGCTCCTTCATTGAGGGAATATTTCATAAAACATGAAATGTAGTTCAAGTATTGCATGGATTTGGAAGGACTGTCAATTAATCAAGCCTTAGGAGTAAACCTGTATTTTAACTAAATTATTTTGATCTAGTGACTTAATCATAGCGGTAATAAATAGGAAGTTTAATAAATTCTATCAACCGTTCCCGTCACTTTCCGGAGGTATGATATAATAAGCCCAAAAAGGAGGCGGACCAATGTCTAATGAAGTAGGGAAGGTAGATGAACTTTTTGAAGAAACCTGCTGCACAGATGAAGGCAGCGATCGTAAGAGTCATCATCCGGATAAAGTGAAAAATAATCTTGTTACGAGACTAAACCGGATTGAAGGGCAAATTCGCGGTATAAAAGGCTTAATTGAAAAAGATACGTATTGTGATGATGTCATTAACCAGATATCGGCCACTCAATCCGCCTTAAATAGCGTAGCCAGAATCCTGCTTGAAGGTCATATGAAAAGCTGTGTTGTCGAAAGAATTCAAGAAGGTGATTTTGAAGTCTTGGATGAAGTTCTGGTCACCATCCAAAAATTAATGAAAAAATAATCGAGACAATTGATGTTCCAAGGACAATAAAAAATAATATTTTTAAGATTTAAAAATTTGAGAATTGCAAATGTCCCAATTTTTCATTTTAGATATAAGTAAAACTAAGAAATCCCTTGCTGGAAAGGTACTAGATATTAGTAGACTTTCCAGCTTTTTTTTGATTTGGGATACAACATCTTTAAAGAACGTCCCATTCCAAAGGTGAATATAATATTTACAAGGAAGGGTGGGTGCACATGTTTTTCTGTGGGTTAGTTCTTATTGGGATGGTCATTCCATTCGTGTTAATGAAAATAGATTCCAGATGGGTAAACTGGATCCCAGCGGTATTCTTTTTAGCAGCAGCATTTATAATGGGTGCGAAGGCGGTACTTTATCCAGGTGAAGGAATGGCTGATTTAGCTGAGAGAATCTATTTTATGATGTTTGGATCCGTTGCGATTGGTTCCATTATTGGTGGGACAATCGTTCACTTTATAAAAAGTAAAAAATAAACGCGCTCTTTCTAAAAGATTGTAGATTCTTAAATTCGCCCAATTATTGGTGTCAGGCACCATTTTATTAAAAAAAATAGACCTCAAGGTGAGGTCTAGTAATTTTTATTGAGAAATAGAATTTGATTGTGATATGCTGGTGGACTCCGGTACGCGTAGGAGGATGATGCCCCCGATGATGAAAAGAACAATTAAGCTAAACACGCCGCTATTGGTATTGCCGGTCATATATGCGGTGAATCCCATAAGAGACGGCCCTAAAATGGCTGCGAATTTATAAAAAATACTATAGAAACCAAAAAACTCATTCGCATGTTCTTTTGGAACAAGTTTGGCAAAGTAGGAGCGGCTTAAGGCCTGGATCCCGCCTTGTGAGGAGGCAACGAGCATCGCCAAAATCCAAAAATCTAACGTCGTTTTTAAGAAATAAGCATACGTACATATGACAATATAAACAAAAATTCCAACCAGAAGCATGGTTTTGCTTTTGAATTTATCGGCAAGTTTCCCGTATAAAATGGCGAACGGTGCAGCCACAACTTGTGTTGCAAACAAGATAATGAGTAGATTAGTAGAAGTGATTCCTAGATCGGATCCGTATGCTGTAGACATGGTAATAATCGTATTAACTCCGTCGATGTAAAAGAAATAGGCTATTAGAAATAGAAACAATGGACGGTATAACTTAATTTTCTTGAATGTTTCAAACAGCTGTTTAAAGCCATTGGAAATGGGGTTTGACACAGCCTCTTTATAATATACCTGTTTTACATTTTTTAGCATCGGAATCGTGAATAAGCCCCACCATAGGGCGGTAATTGCAAAAGCCGCTTGACTTGCAACCGTAACAGATAGTGGGAGAATGTTTTGCTGCGATAATATGATCAGGGCAATGCTGATAATAAAGGGGATCGTACTTCCGATATAACCCATCGCATAGCCTTTTGAAGATATCTGATTCATCCGATCCTCGGTCGTAACATCGACAAGGAAGGCATCGTAGAAAATATTTGTTCCACCAAAACCAATAACGGTAACCATGTAACAAATTAATAAAATTAGCCATTGATTACTAGGTACAACAGCAAGCAGCAAGGTAAATACAATCCCTAATACAAAGAAAAAGGTGAATAAGCGTTTCTTTAACCCTTTGAAATCTGCAATACTTCCCAAAATTGGGGCACAAAGCGAAATAAGCAGAGTGGCAAACGAATTAGCATATCCCCAATAGGCAGTGGAAGTGGTAGCAGCAAGCCCCGCATCGTTTGCAGCCGCTTTAAAATACAACGGAAATATTGCCGTGGTGATTAGGATCGAATAAGCAGAGTTAGCCCAATCATATAACACCCAGCCTTTTTCTTGTTTCGACATCCGACTCATGAATTTACCCCCTTTTCATTTTTCAAAATCTCTTCTATAGCCCTTCCATCTGTTTGGCCTAAATTTACGCCTAAAAGCCTTGCGAATGTGGGGCCTTCATCAATGAGACGGATTGAAGGCAGGGTGATTGATTTTATCCCTTTTCCGGCTGCCATAAAAATGGTTCCGTAATTTTCTTTCTCAGGTGAATAGCCATGACAGGCCAATGTGTATTTATGATTCGCGTTTACGTCCTCCTTCGTGATCGTTTTGATGAACTCTCCTTCAAAGTCTTCTAAAAAGAAATATCCTCTTTGGGCTTCAACCATAAAGGAACACGTTCCATCTGCGCCTTTTTCCGCAGCTTGTTCCCCAGTGATAACGTTTTCAATCCCGTTTTCAGAATCCTCATACAAGGAATCTAGCAATCGTCTCACTTTATCCTGTGTGGCGAAATCTTTTTTGTCTTTAATGTAAATATATGCGGAGCCATCACAACTTTTACAATAAGCCTTCCAATTAATTATTTTCCCTTTTCCGTTAGAAGTGATCATATTTTGCTCATGGAGAAGAACATTTAGGTTGACGGCTTTATTTTCATCTAAAGCACTATGATCACCTAATGCAACCACAGTGGAATTCTCATAGATTCCGCTTTCCTTTAAGGCATCGATAATTCTGCCAAGTCGGCTATTGTGGCGGTCGATTGCCGCGAGTGCTTCCTCCGAAGAAAAACCATGATAATGGCGCTGGGTATCCAAATCAGTAAAGTGGACCATCAATAAATTCGGCTTCTTTGATTTAATGGTATCGACGGTTGACTCTAAGACGAAGTCATCCAATTCCGGTTGACTAAGGCCTTTTCGGATATGACCGTAACGTTTATTGAGATCCCACTGAAAGCGGGGACTTCCACTCATCAGTGAAACAAGAATTTGATTATGCCAAGGGCGGTTCGCAAAAATTTCGGGCATATTATAGTCAATTTTTGCTTTGGCTGTTACTGGCCATAATAGAGCAGCTGTTGTCATATTTGCCTTTCTTACCTCGTCATACAAGGTTGTTCCTCGAATACAATCTCTGAACCAGTTCCAATCAGGAGAAACCATGCCTGGCTGTAGAAGAGTGTTATTAATTACACCATGTCGGTTCGGATAATTACCTGTGACAATCGTTGCATGACAAGGATAAGTGACGGAAGGGTAAATGGATTCGACTTTCTCTACATAGGCCCCATTTTTTAATAGGGTTTGAAAGTGTGGTAGTTCTTTTAACTTAGGAAAATCTAAGGCTGAAAGGCAATCAAATGAAATGATAATTAAATGGTCAGTCAGTCGTTTCATAAATTGGAAAACCTCCGAAAATATCTACCAGTTACTACAATTGTACTACAGGTAGGCGGAAATGGAAGAATGGTTACAGAATATTTACAATATTGTTGAAAGCATTGATTTAATAGAAGGTTTTTCTAGTATAATGATATTAGCAAATTCTGGATTAATGGGGGTAAGAAGATGCCAAGTATCCGAAGCTATTTTTTTGAAAAAGGAATTAAACTTTCGGTAAAAAGAGCACTAAAGAAGGGGATATCAGATCGAGCGATGGATGAACAGCGGCAGATGCTCGACACGGCTGCAAGAAAACTGGGGAAACTCCCAAAAAACTGCCAGGTTGAGCAACTTGAAATTGAAGGCTTGTACGCTGAGTGGCTTAGTTCCGAAAACATTTTAGCTGACAAGGTGATCCTTTATTTACACGGTGGTGGTTATGCATTTTGTTCAGCCAATACCCACCGCCCACTAGCGGCTCGTATTGGGAAAGCGGCGGGTGTAAAGGTGTTATTTCCAGAGTATCGTCTTGCACCAGAGCATCCATTTCCAGCTGCAATCGAGGATGCTGTTACCGTGTACCGCTGGCTATTGCAACAAGGTTATGATTCCTCCAAAATAATTTTGGCAGGAGATTCTGCAGGAGGTGGCTTAAGCATTGCTGCCACTTTGGTCTTAAGGGATCAAAATGAACCGCTGCCGGGGGCAATTGTTTGTCTTTCTCCTTGGGTCGATTTAACCAGCAGCGGGGAAAGTTATCGTAAAAACAAGGAGGTTGATCCATATTTAAGTGTGCAAGGTGTAAGGGATGCAGCACTAATGTATGCGGGGAATGAGAATTCCCTCAACCATCCGCTCGTATCACCTGTCTTTGCAGACTTGACCGGGCTTCCGCCATTATTCATCCAAGCAGGGAATCATGAGATCTTGCAAAGCGATGCAGAATTGCTCGCCACACAAGCACGTCATGCAGGTGTTGATGTCACTTTTAAAGTATGGGACAAGATGTGGCATGTCTGGCAAATTAGTGGTGATACTTTACCAGAAGCGAAAAAGGCTGTAAGCGAAATAGGGAATTACCTAAAGAAAACCTTCCAATAATTTTTTTAAGCATACCTTGGCCAGATCTTGGGTCGGTCCAAGTTATAAATGAAAATCTGAGAACTCCTGAGATCCTGAATCAGGAGTTCTTTCACGTGTAGATAACAATAATTCAACCTATGAACTTTATGAACAAAATGGTAGTTAAGTTTTTAATGCTATTTAAATGAATAATCTATGAAAACCTCAAAATTTTTGTAAAATTAAGAAAACGTTAAGAAAACGTTTACAAAGGGGGAAATGAAATGTTTTCTATCAAAAGAATTTCAGCAGTAATGTGTGCAGGAGCATTGGCATTAAGTTTGGGGGCTTGCAGCAGTAAGGAAACAGCGAGTACAAGTAAAAAAGAGGAAGGAACCGGTTATCCAACAAAGGCCATTAGCGTGGTAGCACCTTCAGGAGCAGGTGGAGGCTGGGATTTAACAGCCCGCTCGTTTACAAAAGTGTTAAGTGAAACAAAGCTTGTAAAACAGCCAATGACAGTTGAGAATAAGCCTGGTGGCGGTGGAGCAGTATTTATGGCGGAATATGCAACCCAGCAAGTGGAAAATAATGACATGCTGTTTGTCAATTCACCGCCGATTATTATCAACAATTTAAAGAAAGAAGGAAACAGTCCGTACGGTTATAAGAATACCACACCATTAGCACAACTTACGAAAGACTATGGAGCGATAGTTGTAAAAGCCGATTCCAAATTTAAAGATTTAAAATCAGTTTTGGAAGAAGTAAAGAAGGATCCTAGTAAGTTGACTTTTGCTGGTGGCTCGGCACCAGGCTCGATGGACCATTTAGTTTCCATTCTACCAGCCTATAAATACGGAGTTGACCCAACCAAAATTAAATACGTTTCCTATGATGGCGGTGGCGAAGCGATTACCGCATTACTTGGAGGAAACGCAGATGTCATTGGGACGGATGCCTCTAGCGTAAAAGAGTTTCTTAAGGCAGGCAAAGTAAGGGTGCTGGCGATTACATCCACTGAACGTTTATCCGGTGACTTTAAAGATGTCCCTACAGCGAAGGAACAAGGTGTCGATGCAGAATTTACGATTTGGCGTGGTGTATTTGGTCCAGAAAAAATGTCCGATGAAGCAAAAGCTTATTGGGAAAAAACCATTGATAAGTTAGTTCAATCACCTGAATGGAAAAAAGAAGTCGAGACACAAGGCTGGGAATTAGAGTATAAAAATGGGGCAGATTTTAAAAAGTTCTTAGATGATCAGGAATCACAAGTACAACAATTATTAGAAGCATTAGGAATGCAGAAGTAGAAGTAATCCAAGAGGGAAGGAACGACTTTCTCCTTCCCTTTTATTTTAAAATCGCACGGATTGGGGGGATTGCGGATGGACATTAAATTTGATCGCATCGCTGCTATATTGTTTCTAGCTGTAGGAGTCCTATTTATTATCGGAAGCAGAAGTATTGCAAGCTCTTCTTATGGAAGTGTAGTCGGTCCAGATATTTTTCCATTTTTTCTTGGGGTATTGCTGACGATTTTAAGTATTCGCTTATTTTATGAAACCTTTAATGGAAAAACGCAGGAAAAGAAAAAAGAAAAATTGCAGTATAAGCCTTTTTTAATTATATTGGCAGCCACATTAATCTATATTTTGACGCTAGAATCTGTTGGTTATGTGATCACAACATTTTTATTTCTTTTTGTCTGCTTTCAGACAATGGAACGTGCTAAATGGCTGACCTCACTAATAATCGCTGGATGTTTTTCTGGATTTGTCTATTTCTTATTTGTCGAAGTATTAAAAGGAACGCTTCCAGGGTGGCCAATTTGGTTTTAGTCAACTAAGTTATGGTGTCAGGCACCACGTTTCTTGGAAGGGAAGGGGGATATGTAATGAATACTCTTGATTATTTGATGCACGGATTCGGTTCGGCACTTATTTGGTATAATTTACTTTTTGCATTTGTTGGAGTTTTGATTGGGACAGCCGTTGGGGTGTTACCGGGGATTGGTCCGATGAGCGGCGTTGCCTTGCTTATTCCTGTTACCGCTTCCATTACGGGAGGACTTCCTCCTGAACAAGCCGCAACTAGTGCCATCATTCTCCTTGCTGGTGTCTACTACGGAGCCATGTATGGTGGATCAACCACTTCTATTCTATTAAATACTCCTGGCGAGTCATCGTCCGTAGTGACAACATTAGATGGTTATCAGATGGCAAAGAAAGGACGAGCGGGTAGTGCGTTATCGATTGCGGCAATTGGGTCGTTTGTGGCTGGAATCGTCACGTTGGTCGCACTAATTGCCTTAGCGAAACCATTGTCAAATCTAGCACTTAAATTTGGTCCTGCTGAATATTTCTCTCTGATGCTCTTAGGACTAGGCGCTGTTAGCGGATTGGCAGGAAAGTCCGTTACGAAAGCCTTAATTATGACGGTAAGTGGGTTGCTGCTTGCTACGATCGGAATTGACAATGTTTCTGGGATAGGCCGTTTTACCTTTGATATTCCTTGGTTATACCAAGGGATTGAATTCTTGACCATTGCCGTAGGTTTGTTTGCCCTTGGCGAGGTGTTTAAGACCATCTTAGAAAAAGATGGAGAAGATACACAAATGGCAAAGATTAATAATTTACTGCCTTCTAAAGAAGAGTTGAAAGAATCAGCTGGACCAATCGCCAGAGGATCCATCTTAGGCTTTTTTATCGGGATTCTACCCGGAGCGGGCGCTACTCTAGCATCCTTTTTTTCTTACATTTTAGAAAAGAAGATTTCCAAAGACCCATCAAAATTTGGAACTGGGGCGATTGCTGGTGTGGCAGCACCAGAATCTGCGAATAATGCCGCTTCAGGCGGAGCAATGATCCCATTGTTAACATTAGGAATTCCGGGTTCAGGCACAACTGCCATCCTGATGGGGGCACTGATGATGTATAACGTTCAGCCGGGTCCGTTATTATTCGAAGATCATCCCCAGGTTGCGTGGGGGTTGATTGCTAGTATGTTTATTGGAAATATTATGCTGTTAATACTCAACCTCCCGCTTGTTAAGGTATTTGCAAAAATCATTCAGACACCCAAGCAATATTTGATTCCAATAATTATTGCCATCTCTATTTTCGGGGTTTATGCGGTTCAAGTTTCGATTAATGACCTGTTGCTTCTATTAGGATGCGGTTTAGTTGGCTATTTTCTTAATAAACATGATTACCCGATTGCACCATTGGTGTTAGGACTTGTACTAGGTCCAATGCTTGAGAATAACCTGCGCAGAGCCTTAACGATTTCAAATGGAGATTTTGGACCATTTTTCACACGTCCTATCTCATTAAGTTTCTTAATTATGACAGTTCTTTGGTTGGTTATTCCGGTTATAATGAAGATGCGAGGAAAAAATGTCGTTATAAACGAAGAAGGATAATCTTTTTAAAGTTCTGATTATTGAAAAAAACCCCTTTTTTTAAGGGGTTTTTTTCTATATGATAGATGTAGAGGTGCTTGTATGCGATTACATACGAAATTAATGTTAGGTATTTTTATATTAATCATCCTAATTGGCGGGGTTTTTGAAATAACTTTTAAAAACATAATGGAATCCAATCTTAAGCACGAAAAAGGGACGAAGGCCTTATCGGTGGCACAGTCCATCTCAAATATGCCAGAGATTCAAAAAGCCTTTTATAGTACCGATCCTGCTGCCATTATACAACCGGTCGCAGAAAAAATTAGAAAACAGGTTGGAGCGGAATTTATTGTTATCGGGAATCGAAAGGAGATTCGCTATTCACATCCAGACCCGAACCGATTAGGACAAAAAATGGTAGGCGGAGATAATGAACGAGTCTTTAAAGGAGAATCGGTTATCTCAGAATCGATTGGAACCCTTGGGCCTTCCTTGAGAGGAAAAGCACCCATATTTAGTGATGGCGGCGAAGTTATTGGAGTGGTTTCAGTAGGATATCTTCAAACGGATATTGATAAAGAAGTTTCAAAGATTAGAAGAAAAATCTTTATGGTGACAATGATTATATTACTGGGAGGATTAATAGCCGCATTATTAATCTCCTTAAATATTAAGAGAGCGATTTTCGGACTTGAACCAAAAGAAATAGCTTGGATGTACCAGGAGAAACATGCCATATTAGAATCCATCCATGAAGGAATTATCGCAGTCGATACGAATGGGCGAATAACAGTTGTCAATGAAACCGCACATAAATTTCTCAATGTTCCGAAAGAGGTCCTTCTCCGTGGAAAAAGAATTGAAGATGTACTTGAAAATACGCATCTATATGAAGTTGTTCGAACGGGTCTTGCGGAGTATGATCGGGAATTTGCCATTTTTGGAGAGGTATTTTTGGTTAATCGTATTCCCATTTTTAATAAAAAGGGAGAAGTAATTGGAGCAGTTGCTAGCTTCAGAAACAAGTCAGAGCTTTCCAATCTGATTCAGGAATTGTCCCATGTAAAAGCATATGCTGAAGGACTAAGGGCACAGACACATGAATATTCCAATCGTCTTTACACACTTCTTGGCTTGATTCAGCTTGGTTCTTATAAAGAAGCGATTGATTTCATTTCAAGGGAAGTGGATGTCGCGCAAGGTTTCATAAGCTTCCTAATGAAGGAAATTCCTGACCCGATCATAGCCGGATTTATTTTAGGTAAGGTTAGTTTATCGAGCGAGTTAAAAATCAATTTTACAATAGACCGAGAGAGCAGCTTTAAGGATGTTCCAGCGGAAATCAGTAGGGATACGTTAGTCACAATTATAGGTAACCTTGTCAATAATGCCTTCGATGCTGTAAGAGAAAATGATAAGGAAGAAAAAAGAGTTTCTTTGTTTTTAACAGACCTGGGAAAAGAATTGATTATTGAAATAGAAGATAACGGAAAAGGCATTGACCCGAGCCTAAGTGAACAAATTTTTCAAGATGGATTTTCAACGAAAAATCGTCAAAGCAATGCGGGGATTGGGTTAAGTCTTGTTAAGAAAGCCATAAAGGGCTTAGGGGGATATATCACCTTTTCCTCGAATGAAGGAGCAGGGACGATTTTCACAGTAGCGATACCAAAAAGCAGGGGGTGTTTGAATGAAGCAGAACCCGGATATAGAAGTGTTAATTGTTGAGGATGACTTACGAATTGCAGAAATTCAAAAACGATTTATTGAACAGATTGCTGGTTTTCAAACGGTAGGAATTGCGGCAAGTTATCAAGAAGCAAAGACCTATATTGATCTACTACAGCCAGACCTTCTCTTGCTGGATGTATATTTTCCAGACATGAATGGAATTGATTTACTTAAAGAAACAAAGCAGCAAAAGAAACAAATGGATGTAATCATGATTACCGCCACAAAAGAGATTCATAAGGTTCAAGAGGCAATTAGTATAGGTGTGTTTGATTATATCATTAAACCAGTGATTTTCGAGAGATTCAAACAATCATTGCTTAGGTATCAGGAATTTCATACCAAGCTAGTTGAATTGAGGAATGAAAATCTCCATGTCACCCAACAACAGGTGGACAAGCTGCTGCGAAAAGAAATAGATCGATCCCTTAGCGAAAAAGCTTATTTGCCGAAGGGAATTGATCCGCTTACACTTGAAAAGGTTTTGGATGTCCTGTCGAAAGTCGAATTCGGGTTAACAGCCGAATTCGTCGCCAAAGAAATAGGCGTTAGCAGAACAACGGCCAGAAGGTATCTTGAACATCTCATGTCTGAGGAAAAAATTGCAGCAGATTTAGCTTACGGAACGGTGGGGCGTCCTGAACGTGTCTATTTGGTAAGAAGTGGAGTCAAATAGTATAACCACTAATAAGAAGAAGGCTATAATGTAGAGCCTTCTTCCTTTTTGATGTAGGCAGTGATTAAGAAGGCGGTGCCTGACACCATGTTGTACCTTTGTTTAATTGTAATAATATTGCCAATATTACCACAGGCGGGGATTGAATTTAGTTATATAATTAGATTAAATCTTCATACCCGGCACGATAGCAAGTAAATGTGGCCGTTTTTTTTGTAATGTAATATGAAGGAGGGGTAATTGACATGAAAAGTTTAATTGTGTATTGCTCGTCTCATGGGACTACAGAAAAAGCAGTAAAATTTTTAAGCGGAAGTCTTGAAGGAGCAGTTTTAACGGTTGATTTGAAGAGGGAGAAAGAAGAGTTCGTACTTGCCAATTTTGATACCGTTATCATTGGCGGCTCGATTCATGCAGGGAATATTCAACGAAAAATAAAACAGTTTATAAGAAACAACCTAGAAACACTTTTGGAAAAAGACATCGGTCTTTTCCTTTGCTGCATGCATGATGGCGAGACCGCCATCGAGCAATTTAACAATGCCTTTCCACAAGAATTACGCAAAAATTCCGCCGCAATGGGGTTATTTGGCGGTGAATTTCTCTTATCAGAAATGAACTTTATAGAGAAACAAATTGTAAAAAAAGTGAGCGGTGCAACCATTGATCAATCCAATTTAGATTATGAGGCCATCAAGGAATTTGCGTCCAAATTAAATAATATAAAAAGTCTTGTTTAGTATCAGCTTCTTAAATTAAAAATGGAATGAGAGCGTTTCTGCATTTGCAGAGCGTTTTTTTGTTGTTTTTTAAGGGCTTATAGGCATTTTATTCGATGTCCCACATAGGAATATGAATTTTTTGTCAAATTTTGCTTATAAAAAAAAGAAACAATGACTATAATGAAAGAGGTCTTAATACTACAAGGAAGAGGATTCAAATGAAGATTTGGTTTAACAGATGGTTTACAACGGTTTCCCATTATATTGATATGATCCGGTTCAATGAAGATAAGCGGAAATTTATCATTTATGGGACACATCCGAACAAAGATGCCCTTTATTTACAAAATTGTGATTACGCCTTTGTCGAGCCAGATATATCTGGTGAAGAATATATTGGTTTTTGTCTTGAATTTTGTCAGAAGAATGGGATCGATATTTTTGTCCCAAGGAAAGAAAATGTCCTCATCTCAAAAAGGCTTAGTGAGTTTGAGGCTTTAGGTGTTAAAGTGCTAGTTTGCCCTGAAGCAAAGTTAATGGAGACAATGGATAATAAAGCAGATACCTATCGGCTTTTATCAAACGGAGCAGCAAACTTTTTGATTCCGGACTATTATGTCGTCAATAATATTGAGGATTTTAAGAGGGCGTATGAAAAACTCAAGGAAAAAGGACATAGGGTTTGTTTTAAACCAGTGATTGGTGAAGGTGCCAATGGATTTCGGGTCATAATAGACCAAATCGTGTCCATTGACCAGTTTTTCAATCATGGAATTGGTTTCCGTATTCCCTATGCCCATGCTTGCGAAATTTTGAGCCAGCAAGATACATTTCCTGACTTAATGGTGTTGGAATTTCTTGAGGGAAGAGAATATAGTATTGATTGTTTATCGTCCCATGAAAAATTGTATGCTGCTATTCCTCGAATGAAGGGGGATGGAAGAGTCAGGGAGCTTGTGGAACAGGCGGAACTCATTAAATTAGCTCACGATTTTCACCAGGAGTTTAGATTGCCATATGTATTCAATATTCAGGTAAAATACAACAACATTGGTGTGCCGAAACTGTTGGAGATTAATCCACGAATGAGCGGGGGAATGCACATTAGTTGTTTGTCAGGGATTAACTTGCCATATCAAGCCATCAAGATTTTACTTGGTGAAGAGGTGGAAGTAGTCAAGCCAAGGTTTGGAATTCGTGCAAGTCATATTGAAAAGGAAATGATTCTGAAATATGGGGATATTAGTTAATTGAACAGGCAAAGCAAAAGAAAAGAGCAGGTTATTTTGTATCGACCTGCTCTTTTCACTATTAGGAAGCTTATTTATAAAAAACTTTATCGATATTGTATTTTGCATGTAGTGTATTAATGATAAAGGTTTCATAAATTTCTCTCTCCATCGGATCTTCCACAACACATACTGCTATCCGATAAACTTCATCACGATGTAATTTGATCGGCGAAACAGTATCTTCAAAATGTCTTTTTACACGAGGGCGCAACTTCCTTGCTTTTCCTACAAATAGTAATTCGTCATTTGCGTTTGAAAATAAAATAATCCCGCCTTTGTCTCTTGGGATCTTATTGTAATCAGTAAATCCATAAACGCTGCTTAGCGGCGCCTCTATTTTTTCTCCAACTTGGTTCTTCTTCGTAATCACTATATCAGGATTAGGTATTTCAATTTTTATCATTAAGAAAATCGCTCCTTGCTTAAAATAAACGGTGTCCCCGTTTTGCTAACAGTTCATTATAGCACAAACTTTTGTTAATAGATTTGACTTTCTTATTTTAACCATTTTTCAGTCCTCAAAACCGGTTATACAGAATCTCTTTGAATTTATTAGAGTGAGTAAATAATGGTAGAAAAAAATTCCTTATTTTTGTAAACTTAAGGAAAGTGCTGTGATTTTGCTGATTTAATTATGTTCGCAAGGTAAATATTTCTTGGTAGGATTCGATTGTTATGAACTTTCTATTTATAATAGAAGGTGACATAAAATATTAAGATTGGAAAGGGTGTTTTTTATGGCTATTTCATTGTCTAAAGGGCAAAAGGTTGATTTAACAAAAACAAATCCTGGTTTAACGAAAGTTGTTGTTGGTCTTGGCTGGGATACAAATCGTTATGACGGCGGGAAAGATTTCGATTTAGATGCAAGTATATTCTTATTAGGAGCAAATGGAAAAGTGACTTCTGAAAAGGATTTTGTGTTTTACAACCAGCTAGAGGGCGGAAATGGTTCCGTGGTACATACAGGTGATAACCGCACGGGAGAAGGCGACGGGGATGATGAGCAAGTAAAAGTAAATCTTAGCGCGGTTCCTTCTCAAGTGGAGAAAATCTCGTTTGTTATTACTATTCATGATGCAGAATCACGCGGTCAGAATTTTGGACAGGTTTCTAATGCATTCTGCCGCATCGTAAACGAAGAAACAAACCAAGAAATCATTCGCTATGATTTAGGGGAGGATTTCTCCGTTGAAACTGCCATCATTGTAGGTGAATTATACCGACACAATGGAGAGTGGAAATTCTCAGCCGTTGGCTCAGGTTACCAAGGCGGACTCGTACGAATCGCAACAGACTTCGGCCTAAACGTAGGCTAAGATGGTGAAAACAAAAAAGGACAAAAAGGTCAATTGACCATGTTGTCCTTTTTTCTTTGTTTATAGTGGGGTGTCATATTCGTGGTGTCAGGCACCGTAAAAAGACATTTGGTTGTTTTGTCCGCCTGGGGTGGACAAAGTCGAATTTGTTTGTTGGAAGTGTTTATAACTATCTAAATGGACAGGATTTTTGGTTTGGGGTATTGTGGAGTTAACTATTTTATTTTGATTTGATAATGGATTTTATATGAAATTTTTGTTTAAAACACAGGTTCTTTCGATTATTTTTGCAATCATTTGGGTTGTATGCCTCAATATATTAGCTTTTTTAGACCAGCCAGAACATTAAAAGAAATACGAACGAAAGAGGGACATTACGATGGGAGGAAAATGGCTGATTGCCGATCGCGATTTGAATGAACGTGAAGGATTAAAATGGCTGTTGAAAACGACTTCCATCCCTGTCACAAACATATTATTAGCTTCTAATTACCAGGAATTTGTCGCTAGGTTTGAACAAGAAAGGCCAGATGTTGTTTTAATCGAACTTGATATGATCTCCAAGGAGGTTTGGACAACCTTTCGCGATCTGATGAAAATCTATGATCCAGTATTACTGTTAACTACCGCAGAAGGAACCTTTGAAAAAGCTCGCCTTGCCATTGACATGCAAGCGTTAGATTTAATGGTTAAACCTCTGTCAGCAACAAAGGTTACATCTGCTTTCCAAAAAGCCTCACGAAAACTTGGTACTAAAAATCAGGCAGACGGAATTCTTAGTCCCCAAACATATAAGGACATATCATATGAAGCTTTATTTATTTCTCAACCATCTTTATCAGAAAATTTTCATATGGCCGCTTTTCAAACGGAAAGTATCGGTATGATACGTTCATTGCATTCTTTCTTAAGAGAATTTCCGTTCAAGGGTGTCCAAGGTATATTCGCAATGGACGATATGGTTGTGATTTTGTTTAAGGAAACGGCTCATCAGTTAATAGAGCAGTGTCAAAAAGCGATGAGAAAATGGGAGGAGGAATTTTCTGACCCTCTTGCCATCGTTGTCCATAAAGGAAATTCTTCGGCAATAAGCTTGAATCAACAATACTTCCAAACCCGAAAAATGCTGGAGTTCACCTATTATAAAGGCTATCGTCAAGTAGCTGAATTTGAACACTCACCAGAATGGGTACATATTGACCCTTTTTTAGCCCCTCCTGAACAGAGAGCATGGGTCGACATGCTGACAAATACCGATTTAGAAAAAATAAAGAAGTGGCTGTACGAGGAATTTTTACAATTACAAGAACCATTTCCTGATCCAGGATTGGTTAGAATCCAGCTTACGAGTATACTCGCCCAGGTTAGAAGGTTTATGAAGACCAATAATTTAGACGAGGACCAAAGTTATGAACGAGAGTACCGCTATATTTTCAATTCAATTTTGTACGATAAGGTCCTTTATCGTACAGTTCAAAATCTCATCTTATTTATTCAAAAATTGTTTATAGGTGCAGAGAGCAGCCCCAGAAAAAAACAAGATCCGATTGAACGTGGCATATCCTATATGGAGACTCATTTTTCCAATAGTTCGCTCAGGCTTGAAGATGTGGCGCAGTATGTTGACCGAAATCCTTCCTATTTCAGCCATATGATGAACACTAAAACTGGTTCGAGCTTTACAGAAGTATTGACGGCCATAAGAATGAAGGAAGCTAAACGGTTACTGATTGAAACGAACAAACCGATTAAAGAAATTTCAGACCTTGCAGGCTATCAAAATTCAAATTATTTTAGCCGGATGTTTAAGGAATTTGTAGGTACTTCACCAAGAGAATTTCGCATGAATACAGTGAATATGTTTAAAAACGAGAGGGAGACAGACTGATTTTTGTTAAATTTATTTTGGGAGAGGTGGGGAAAATTGAAGACAGTTATTATTATTCTGGTTTTATGCTACCTGTTATTTTCGTTACTTCAATTGTATTTCAATAGAAAATGGCAGCTGGTTTACACGGCGTTTGGACATGATCATTATTTTATGATTATTGCTAAGTTAAATGCTGCAGGCGTTAAATATAAAATCAAAACTCCTGTGAATTTTCGCAATGACGCTGGGTTTAAGGATCAAAAACAATATGATATTTTTGTGAAAAAAGATGAAGAACACAGGGCACATGCTGCCCTCCAAAATAAAAATTAATACTTTGTTTGTGTTCCTTAAAATAAAGTAAGTATTGGACCCATCAGGAAAGTGATTGGGTTATTTTTTATGTAATCAAACCTAAAGATAATATCTAATTTATAAAGATATTATGGTTATAAGGACGAACTATCTAAAAAAAATCTAGTACAAACTACAAATATTATCTATTATCTAATGTTCCATTCGTATTTTTCAGAAGATTTTATTTTTATAATAAAAATAGACCTAAAACAAAAGGAGTGGAAACAATGGAAACAAACATAACGAATTCAAGAGTTATTAAAAATTATAAAGGTACTGAATTACATGCAAAGGGCTGGATCCAGGAGGCGGCACTGCGCATGCTAATGAACAATCTGGATCAAGAGGTTGCCGAAAGACCGGAGGATTTAGTCGTTTATGGAGGAATTGGCAAGGCAGCCCGGAACTGGGAGTCCTATGATGCTATCGTGAATACGCTGCTAGAATTGGAGAATGACGAAACGTTAATGATACAATCCGGTAAGCCAGTGGCTGTTTGGAAATCGCATAAGGATGCACCGCGTGTGTTGCTCGCTAACTCCAACCTGGTTCCAGCTTGGGCGAATTGGGAGCATTTCCACGAGTTAGATAAAAAGGGCCTGATGATGTATGGTCAAATGACCGCTGGAAGCTGGATTTATATTGGCAGCCAAGGAATAGTGCAGGGAACGTATGAAACGTTTGCCGAGCTTGCCCGTCAGGAATTCGGAGGAACATTAAAACACACCATCACGCTAACAGCAGGACTAGGCGGCATGGGTGGAGCACAGCCTTTATCCGTAACAATGAACGATGGTGTATGTATCGCAATTGATGTGGATGAGACAAGAATCGACCGCCGCCTTGAAACCGCTTACCTTGATATTAAAACAAATGACCTTGAGGAAGCATTAAAAATGGCTCAAGAAGCTAAGGTCGCAGGTAAAGCATTATCAATTGGTTTATTAGGTAATGCGGCAGAAATTTTACCAATCATGATTGAAAAAGGCTTTAATCCAGATGTATTAACGGATCAAACTTCTGCACACGACCCGCTAAATGGCTATGTTCCAGTTGGTTTTACATTAGAAGAAGCGGCCGCCCTTAGAAAAGCAGATCCGGTAAAATATGTGAAGTTGGCGAAGCAGAGCATGGCACTGCATGTGAAGGCAATGCTCAAAATGCAGGAGAAGGGTGCGGTAACTTTTGACTATGGTAACAACATTCGTCAAGTAGCTAAGGATGAAGGTGTGGAAAACGCATTTGATTTCCCAGGCTTCGTTCCCGCCTATATCCGTCCATTATTCTGCGAAGGAAAAGGTCCATTCCGGTGGGCAGCACTCTCGGGTGATCCAGAAGATATTCGCAAAATTGATGAAGCCCTGCTACGTGAGTTTAAAGATGACGAACATCTTTGTAAATGGGTGAAGATGGCCCAAGAAAAAATCAGCTTCCAAGGCCTTCCAGCCCGGATTTGCTGGCTTGGATATGGTGATCGTGCTCGCTTTGGTAAAGTTATCAATGATATGGTTGCTTCTGGAGAAGTATCGGCACCAATCGTTATTGGACGTGACCACTTAGATGCAGGTTCTGTTGCATCGCCAAATCGTGAAACAGAAGCCATGATAGACGGCAGTGATGCCGTTTCCGACTGGCCGATATTAAATGCGATGATTAATGCTGTTGGCGGCGCAAGCTGGGTTTCCTTACACCATGGCGGCGGCGTTGGCATGGGTTACTCTCAACATTCCGGAATGGTAATTGTTGCAGATGGTACAAAGGATGCAGAAGTGCGTCTACAAAGAGTCTTAACTACAGACCCTGGCATGGGTGTGGTCCGTCATGCCGATGCAGGTTATGAGCTGGCAATAAAAACCGCGAAAGAGAAAGGCATCAAAATGCCAATGCTTAAGCAAGACTAAGACTGAGAGGATGGTAGATTAATGAGTACACCAATTTTTATTAGAAATGCCTCTCAACTTGTGACTTTACAAGGGAGTTCCGATGCTCCTCGTGTAAAGGGTGAGATGTCTGAACTTGGCATTATTGAGAATGGCAGTGTTTGGGTGGAAGACGGAGTGATTCAGGCTGTTGGAACGGATGTGGAGCTTTTTGAAAAATATGCTGGTCGCATTGATGAGGCAGAAGTGGTAGATGCGAGTGGTAAACTCGTAACTCCAGGACTTGTTGACCCACATACACATGTTGTTTTTGCCGGCAGCAGGGAAAATGAGTTTAACATGCGACTTCAAGGTGCAACCTATATGGAAATCATGAACAGCGGCGGTGGAATCTATGCGACGACTAGACGGACACAGTCGGCGACACATGAAGAGCTTTTTCAAGAAAGCTATGAGCGCTTGAATCAATTCCTGCGCCACGGTGTCACAACAGTTGAAGCGAAAAGTGGCTACGGGATGGAATGGGAAACGGAACTAAAGCAGCTGGAAGTGGCCAAACAGCTTAACGACAAGCATGTGATTGATGTTGTTTCAACCTTCATGGGAGCTCATGCCGTTCCAAAAGAGTACAAACAAAATCCTAATGAGTTTGTTAGATTGCTAATTGAGGAAATGATTCCTAAGGTGGCAGAGCTCGGACTGGCTGAATTTAATGATGTTTTTTGTGAGCATGGCGTTTTTACTCCGGAGCAATCGAAGCAGATTCTTGGAGCCGGCCTGCGATATGGCTTGATTCCGAAGATTCATGCGGATGAAATTGAGCCCTATGAAGGGGCTGAATTAGCGGCAGAGGTTGGCGCAATTTCGGCAGACCACCTATTAAAGGCATCGGAAAAAGGTATGAAAGCTATGGCGGAAAAGGGAGTAGTTGGCGTGCTGCTTCCAGGAACAGCTTACTTCTTAATGGCGGAGTCTGCAAATGGCCGTAAAATGGTTGATTTAGGGGTACCTGTAGCACTATCGACAGATTGTAATCCAGGCTCCTCACCAACCGTTTCCCTTCCATTCATTATGAATCTTGGTTGTTTAAAAATGGGGTTAACTCCTGCAGAGGTAATTGTGGCTGCGACCATTAATGCTGCTCATGCTATTAACCGTGGTCGCGAGATTGGCAGCCTCGAAGTAGGAAAAAAAGGAGACGTTACGATTTTTAACGTTGGAAATTATATGAAACTACAATACTCCTATGGTGTGAATCATACGAATACAGTTGTGAAAAATGGTCAGGTGGTTGTCAGGGGAGGTCATTTAGTTGAAGAGCTTTCTCTATCCTAAACTGGTTCCGCCAAGTTTTACATGGGTGAGGACTGATGAAGGGGCAGAGGTTGCGAAGGTGCACGAGTGGATCCAACCACTGACCGCTGCCTCGGATCCTGAAAAAAGCAAGGACGCCGACTTTGTCGTCGTTGGTGTTCCGCTGTCTCGTTCATCGATTAGCGCTTCAGGTGCCTCGGAGTTTCCTGAGGCATTTCGACGCGCATGGAAGGGTTTCACTACGTATAATCTTGATGAGGATATCGATTTGGCGGAAATGACAGCATTGGATGTTGGTGATGTACCGATGCATGTCACGAATATCCAGCAGTGTCATGATAATATCATCGAAGCGTCTGCTGCCCTTCAAAAGCACTTTGGAACTTCTAAAGTGTGTGCAATTGGCGGTGATCATTCAATTACAGCGATGATGGTAAAGGGCATGAACCACGTAAGGCCTAGTGAAAAAATTGGGATTCTCCAATTTGATACCCACTTTGATTTAAGAGACATGACCGATAATGGTCCGTCCAACGGGACACCAATGCGGAATCTGATTGAAAGTGGTGTGGTCGAAGGCAGGAATATGTACAACATCGGCCTGCATGGATTCTTTAATACAAAAGACTTAAAGAAATATGCGGATGAAAAAGGTGTTAACTATTTCACACTGCGTGAAGTAAGAAAAAAGGGAATTGAAGAAACTGTTGTTGCTTGCTTAGAAGCACTCGCTGCGAAGGTAGATACCATTTACTTAACAGTCGATATGGATGTCCTTGATATCGCTTATGCTCCAGGAGTACCGGCTTCTACACCTGGCGGCATGACAACAGAGGAACTTCTCGAGGGAGTACTAGCAGCTGCTAAGCATCCAAAGGTAAAAGCGATGGACATCGTTTGCCTCGACCCACTAAAAGACACCCATGTCCAACCAACAGTCAAACTCGGCACGCACGTATTTCTAACTTTTCTAACAGGTGTAATGCTGCGTTAGAGAAGGGATAATAATTTGGTGTCAGGCACCACCAAAAGACACTTCATTCAATTTATCCACCACGGATGGACGGTGTTTTATGAAATTTCTAGTGATGAATGGGATTTAAAATTGAAAGCAGGCAACCATTATCTTTTGGTTGCCTGCTTTTTTATGGATAAAATAAATAAATAATCCTCCACAAAAGTCATACCTATTTATTGTATATTATAAAAAAACTAAGATAAATACTAACTAATGATGCTATAACTTGGTATTAAATGAGTATGCCATTAAAGATCCTGGAAAACATTCTTTCTAATGACTTTTTGGAATTATTTAAGATTTATGAGGTGATCAAACACACATGACAATGTTGGATGTGGACGGTATCAGTCTGTATTATAACGTTAAGGGGGAAGGGACTCCAATTGTTTTTATTCATCCCCCACTACTCACAAGCGCGAATTTCAAGTACCAAATAGATGAATTATCTCAAAAGTTTAAAGTTATTACATTCGATATTAGGGGACATGGAAGGAGTTCGTACTCAGTACAACCAATAACGTATCCGCTAATTGTAGAAGATATCAAACGTCTATTGGATCATCTGAAAATCACAAAAGCATTTCTATGCGGATATTCAACCGGAGGGTCTATTGGATTAGAATTTTTATTGACATTCCCGAATCGTTCCATAGGTCCTTTACTATTGAGGAACAGGAAATGCAACTGAAGAACAGTTTTTAGGAGTTAAAAATACATAAAGAGGTAATTCCTACCGTTATGGAATTACCCTGATAGCAAAAGTGTTAGCGGTATCTTACTAAAGAACAGAAACTATTATAAGAATGGATAACGCGATCAATGAATGGATTCCAAACCTGTCTGGTAATGTAAACAATTATTGAAGTTAAACTTCCTAGGAAGGCACTGCCTACAATATCAGAAGGAAAATGTTGACCCATCCAAATGCGTGAGAATCCTGCCAAGAAAGCTAAAATGAACATAATAGAACCCACTACGCGCTTATAAAGTAGTACAGAAGTTGCTGCAGCAAACGCTAGAGTGGTGTGTTTACTTGGAAATGATGAATTCTTTTTTGAGGGGGACGGGGGTAATAAATGTACCCAGAATTTCAAAAATGGACGTGGTTTAAAATAAAACAGTTTAATAAAACAATTGAGGAGTATTGTTAAGACAACAGATATTCCTACATATAGGGTGACTTTTTTATAACTGTTGTTCCGAAACCACATAAAGATTAATAAAACCACATACAAATAACGAACTTTTTGAGAAATTATAATCATAATCATGTCGAAAAGTCGATAACGACCAGCAAATTGGTTTATAGCTCTAAATATTCTGTAGTCCATTCCAATCACTCCTCCAATTTTCCTCCCAATAATAATGCTAGTTTTTCCGATCAAAAAGTAAATATGTATATGGTGTCAGGCACCATGAAAAGACATTTGTTCAATTTGTCCACCACAGGCGGACAGTTTGATTTTAATTCATTAAAACGATTAAAAAATAGCGGTGGCCTGTGGATTCCTACTATTTTTTTTAAAACGTAAATAAAAAAACTGTTGGAATAGATGAGAACAAGAAATTCTAATGCACACTTGTCCATTCCAAGGAGTTTTTTCAATCATATACTATTGTAATTTGTTGTTTACGATGATATTTGGCAGTAATGAGTGAGATTCATCACCTGGGCTGCTATAGCTTCTGTCGACAAGGCAAGAGAAATAGGAATGGACTGGTGGGAAAAGGACCCATACTATTCTTCTAAAGACAGATTAGCTGAAAAAGAGCATGACCTGTTACTCGAAAGAATCAATCGCATTGAACAGCTTGTTGAGACAAAGGCACTCCCTCAAGAAGAAAGAGCATTACTTGAACCAATTAATGAAAATATTTTACAACAGCCGGATGAAATGCCTATGCTGGACGAGGAAATAGAAATAACAGAAGTGGAAAAAACTGATTCAAAAAAAAATGGGAAGAAAAAGGACTCACAAAATAAGAAAAACGAAAAGAAAAAGTGTCGAAGCAAACAAAAGGAATAAAATTTAAATGTTATTTTATTTTAGGAAAGTGGAGTCGACACTTTCTTTTTTATTGTAATTTCCTTGTGTGTGAAGTAATCAAGAAAGAAAGTTCGGTAAGTGTATGTTAGTTACCTTAAAACTTTAAAAAGTATTTGACATGGAAGCTTAATCAAAAAAACCCTGATATTCTCAAGGTTCTTATTGTTTAGTAATGGGATAAGCGAAAAAATATAAATGTATTTAATTATAAATGACTATTTTTTATTGTTTTTCAATATTTTTTTGAGTAATTTAATAAGATCATAATTTTGTTCTTTTACGTCTTTTAGTTCTTTTTTTAACTCTAAAATATCATTAGTGATATTCTCTAGTTTTTGAGACAAAGATGCCAGCTCTGCATTTTCTTGTTTTTCAGAAACCTTAGATACTGGGAGTGTAGCGTTTAGATTTTTTTTACTAAGTTCTGTAACTGAATCCAATAATGACTCATTTTTCATAGTTGTTGCCAGTTGTTTCATGATAAAATTCAAATCAAGCGAATCCTTGTCTACATTGTTACCCGTATTCTGTACGCTTTTATCATTAGTGACTTTCTTCCGTTTTTCAGTAATTTTTGACTCAGGAGGCGCAGGGTTTTGATTTTTTTTACTAAGTTCCGTAACAGAATTCATGAGCGAATCGTTTTTTAGAAGAGTTGTTGCCATTTGAATTAATGATCCAAAATCAAGCGAATTTGGATTTTTTAGTAAATTGTTGGCGAGATTTTCTAAATTGTTACCAGTATTCTGTACGCTATTTTCATTATTGTTTTCCTTCATAATTTAACCACCTTTTGAGTTTTAATTAGTAATAAGCTCAGAAATTTCCTAATATCTTATGTCGTTTGACTAAAAATGTAGTGTGTTAATATCATCATGTAACGAAATATTTTCTCTTTAATTCTATAAAATATTAAGAAAAAACCTAGAAGATTATTTTATTTTTAAATAATCTTCTAGAGTTCATCACTCATCCATTAGGAATTCCTTGAAAGTTAAGTCCCATTGAGTACATAGAATGGATTGTGTAAGGAGCCCCATATGAGATTCTAATCCCGTAAAGGGGGAAAGATATCCATAATCTGCATAGGGGACGCTTCATGAGGTGAATAGTCCTCCAGAACGCGCCGACTTGCAACGAAAAATATATTTTGTTTCGATATTATATTAGGATCGGTAGCAAACAGCTTTACGTAGGGATAAATTCCTGAAATCGTAGCGTATAGTGTATGCAATAATTTATCATTACTTACCTTTCCAATATAATTCATAATTAGAATTCCTTTGTCGGACAGCTTTTCGTTTGTCAGAGTAAAAAATTCTTTAGTTGTTAGGTGAAACGGAATTTCACTGCTGCTGTACGCGTCCAAAAAAATGATATCCTGAGATTGTGCCTCCTGAGTTTTTAAGAGCGCTTGTCCATCACCGACTTCCACGTTCTTTCCCGTATACCCAAAGTACTTCTTGGATACCTCGACGACAAGCGGGTCAATCTCCGCCGTTACCAAATATTTATGCGAATAATAAGAGCTAACGGTGCCAATTCCATGGCCAATAATGTATCCTTTTTTAAAATGAGATGCATAGTGATCAATAAGATCAACTGTGATTCGACTGTATGAAGCGACTAGGCATTGCGGTTGCTCCATATTTATTACTCCTTGGACACCATCGGAAGAAAATTGAAGTATTCGGAATTTTCCTCGCATTCCTTCGTATCTACTTCGATCCGTAACGTATATATTTTGATACGAGCTTGAAGTCTTATAAATTAACGTGGATCCGTAACGAGAAATATGTCTTTCCAAACCTTCATTTCTATTAAACGGATTCATATATACACCTCCAAAATACCGTTATCGTATAAAAAAGACCTTCTTAGACTTGGCTAAGAAGATCCCTAAATTGACTGCGCATTTTAATCCTGCCTAAATTATAAGCAAAGAGCAGTAGCGATGCAGTCTCCAATACATGCTTGTACGTCCGCACGAGCTCCGAGCAAAACAGCTAACAGTAAAGCTACAATCAAAACGATTGCAATAAGAACTTCAACAACACTTACTGTACAAGTTTGCATGTGTCATCCCCCCTTATTATTTTTTTAGATAAGGAAGGTTTTTAATTTCCTTATATTAGACAAGCTATGGTGAAAGAAAGCGATTGGTACTAGTTATATATATCAATTTATGAAATTATGTTATTGTCCTAATTGAGGTTCTTTCCCATATGTCCAAAGTACTTCTTGGATACTTCGGTCCAAAAGGCTGCCCAATTTTTTTAGGATAAATGAAGCGGGACTATTGGAATATTTCCTTGAGGGAAATGCATAAAAAGTCGAAAAAGAGAAAAATCATATATTTCCCTAAACCGCCATTTTATTAACCAAAAAAAAGCCTAGGATAGTAAGGAAATAGGTAATAAATGCCCCATCATTATGGAAATAATTTAAATTATTCCTTGGGAAAGCGCATGTTCAGACAATTATCGAGTTTTATTGTCGGAAAATTGAAAATTTAATTGGAATAAAGTAGATTATTATTACAACAAGTCTGAATAAAGGAAGTGAGCATTTTGTTAAAAATGATTGATGCCCACATTCATCTCGATCATTATAAAGATGATGAGATTAGTCAGCTGATGGAAACTATTCCGCAAATTGAAAATCTGATTTCGGTTTCTTATGATTTAGAATCGTGTAAAAGAAACCATGGGTTTACGGGAAAATATCAAAAGGTGAGAGCCGCATTCGGATACCATCCTGAGCAGCCGCTACCGACTGTTGAACAGCAGAATGAGCTGTTCTCTTGGATGAATGATCATATTGACGTTATGATAGCTATTGGAGAGGTTGGGCTTCCCTATTATTTACGGAAAAAACAAAAGGTTACCACTTGCCAGTACGAACGGTACATAAAGCTGTTAGAGGCTTTTGTTCAAAAAGCAAGTACATATGGGAAGCCAATTGTCCTCCATGCCGTTCATGAGGATGCTCCCATTGTTTGTGACCTTTTAGAAAAATACTCCATTAAAAAGGCTCATTTTCATTGGTTTAAAGGAGACAATAAAACAATTAAGAGGATGGAAAAAAATAAGTACTATATATCGGTTACACCTGATGTGGTCTATGAAGAGGAGATACAAAAATTAGTTCAAAGATATCCGCTAGAACAAATGATGATTGAAACAGATGGTCCATGGCCATTTGAAGGTCCATTTTGGGGAACTATGACACATCCGAATATGATGCTTGAATCCATTAAGGAAATTTCAAAAATAAAAAAATTGTCTGAAGAAGAAGTGTCGGAAAGATTATGGAAGAACACAAGATTATTTTATCAATTATAAACGCATTATTATGATTTGTACTTAGAATGGAGTATGATTATGAAAATTGTCGTCCTTTCAGACACGCATTTGCCTAAAAGGGCTAAAAGCTTGCCACCTAGATTAATTGAAGAATTAGTCAATGCTGATTTAATAAGCATATCCTTTTCACAAAAGAGCCTTCAGAAAATAATAAAAAAGGGGAACACGAATAATGAACAAGCCGGTAATCGTCTATACAACAAAAGACTGTGTTGAATGTACGATGGTCAAAAAGGTCCTAAGTGAGGAAGGAATCACTTTTGAAACTAGAGACTTATCCGTCAACCCAGAATACCAAAAGGAAGTGGAGAAATACGGCTTTCTAGGGGTTCCTGTTACTGTCGTTGATAATCGAGCAGTGAAAGGATTTACAAATGAATTAAAGGAACTAATAGATATAGCAAAAAGTTAAGGTGCAACTGTAAATTCAGTACAAAAATGGCTTGGAGGAAAATCCCCCAAGCCATTTTTCTGTAAATTATTATGCACTAATCGATTTATCTGTTTTGGTACTTTCGAGTTCATCAGTAGGGTGGAATTCGTTCTCCATCTTGGAAACCACTACAGTTGCCACACCATTTCCGATTAAGTTCGTAATTGCACGTGCTTCAGACATAAAACGATCGACACCTAGTAACAGGGCAATCCCTTCAACTGGTATTACCGGGAAAGCAGATAGAGTAGCAGCAAGGGTAATAAAACCTGAGCCCGTTACACCGGCAGCCCCTTTAGATGTCAGCATTAGAATACCTAACAAGGTGATTTGATGCCAAATCGTAATATCGACATTGTAAGCTTGAGCAATAAAGAGTGCAGCCATTGACAGATAAATAGCAGTACCATCTAAGTTAAAGGAATACCCTGTCGGAACAACAAGACCAACTACTGATTTAGAACAGCCGTATTTTTCAAGTCTTTCCATCATTCTCGGTAAAGCAGATTCAGAGGATGAAGTACCCAACACCAAGAGAATTTCTTCCTTAATGTAGGCGATGAATTTCAAAATATTAAAACCATATAGCTTCGCGATCCCACCTAGTACAAAGATGATGAAAAGAAACATCGTTGCATAAACGCTGCCCATCAATTTTCCAAGCGAGACTAACGAACCAAGACCAAAATTACCAATCGTATAGGCCATTGCACCAGATGCTGCAATGGGTGAAAATTTCATTATAATATTAACAATCTTAAAAAAGATTTCCGTAAATTGCTCAAACAAGGCAACAACTGGTTTCCCTTTTTGCCCTAAGGAAGCAAGTGCAATCCCAAATAGTACGGCAAAGAATAAAATCGGGAGCAGCTCGCCCTTCGCCATTGCCCCGACAAAATTATCAGGAATGATTCCTAAAATAAATTCGATAAATCCATGGCTTGTTTCTTTTGCCTGCGCGGTAAATTGTGAAATATCTCCGCTTTTAACGGAATCTGTATTAAACCCAGATCCTGGCTTAATGATATTAACTAGGAGTAAACCTATCGCTAAAGCAAACGTCGTTACAATTTCAAAATACAGGAGCGCTTTCCCACCGATACGCCCAACCTTCTTCAAATCCCCCATGCTACCGATGCCAATGACTATTGTAAAAAATACAATTGGAGCAATGACCATTTTAATTAACTTGATAAAGATATCCGCCAAAACCTTTAATTCTGTACCGAATTTCGGAAAAAGAAATCCGATGACAATCCCAAGTACGATCCCCAATAATACTTGGACGGTCAAATTTTTAAAATTAATTTTCATTTCCTCATACACCCCTTTGTTTAGTATATCTGTTAACGCTTTCATCCCACCCATTCACATAATAAATGAAAATTCAGATAATAGTAAGGTTTTGGTCATATTGGTCTTATTGTTCCTTTTGTTATAGAAGATACTTAATTAACTCTCATAAAAATCGAACAAAATTGCCATCTATGAATTTACTATTTCAATAAAATAGGCCATGATAATAATATAAAGTGAAATTTAATTTCATTTATTATAAGGGGGAGCAGGGGATGTTTCCGTTAAAAGTACTATTGATTGAAGATGATCCGATGGTTCGAGAGGTGCACCGCCAATTCATTGATAGGATTGAAGGGTTTTCGATTATCGGAATCGCCTCCAATGGGATGGAAGGATTAAGATTGGTGAAAGAACTCAGTCCTGATCTAGCTATTATCGATATTTATATGCCTTATATGGGTGGATTGGAAATGCTCAGCGAACTTCGTTCAGAGGCCTATTCTGTGGATGTGATAGCGATAACAGCCGCGAGCGATATAGAAACGATCGCCCGTGTTCGACAACAAGGGGCTGTTGATTACATCATAAAACCGTTTACCTTTGATCGAATTAAAAAGTCACTTGATAATTATAAAAACTATCGAGTGAAATTAGGAGAAAAGAAAGCTCTTTTACAGGAGGAGCTCGATCAAATTTTATTTATTGATAGCAAAGAAGAAAGTGAAAGAGAGAGTTTACCAAAGGGATTAAATATGAATACGTTAATAAAAATTACCGATTTCATTTCGCAGGAAAAAGAACCTATTTCTGCTGAAGAAGTAGCGGAAAGCATCGGAATGGCTCGGGTAACGGCTCGAAGATACCTTGATTACTTAGAAAAAGAAGGAAAAGTCAAGATTCATATCCATTACGGCGGCGTCGGAAGACCAATCAACCGTTACGGTGTTTAACACAAATACCTTGAAAAGATTGCCTGTAAGAAAGGAGGGAATCATGTTGGGGTGGAAAATAAGGTTGGGCAAACCAAGACTTCGTTTA
Organism: Bacillus sp. ISL-46; assembly: GCF_018613205.1. Lineage (NCBI taxonomy): Bacteria > Bacillati > Bacillota > Bacilli > Caryophanales > Bacillaceae > Bacillus > Bacillus sp. ISL-46. The sequence goes on along the minus strand of NZ_JAGGQR010000010.1, from coordinate 96,867 downwards.
CAATCGACGATTACCCTGCTGGTTTGTATCGTGGTCGTGATGGCATTGTTGGTAACCGAGATATTAATCACCAACAGAATTTCACAAGAAACAGAAAAAAGCCAAGCCGAGAAAGCAACAAATATTGCGAGAATTGTTGCAAGGTCTCCGATTGTCATGAATGGGCTTAAAAATAAAACAGCAGAGAAGGATATCCAAACATTTGCGAATGATATTAAACAATCAACGCATGTTGAATTTATCGTCGTGATGGACATGTATGGAACAAGAAAATCACATCCTAACCGCAACCTATTAGGTCTGCATTTTGTCGGTGGAGATGAAGGACCTGTTTTAAAAGGGAAAGAGCATATTTCAATTGCCAAAGGGACATTGGGATTGTCTTTACGCTCGTTTGTTCCTGTTTATGATCAAGAAAATAAACAAATAGGAGCAGTCGCGGTTGGGATTTCTTTAGAAAAAGTTAATCAGGCGATCGAACAAAGCAGGAAAATTATTTTGATCGGCGTGGGAGTGGGAATTCTAGTTGGGATTCTAGGAGCCCTTTTTCTAGCTAGAAAAATCAAAGCGATTCTTTTTGGACTTGAGCCGAGTGAGATGGCAAAATTGCTTGAGGAACGTAGTGCGATGCTTCAATCCACAAAGGAAGGAATTTTGGCAGTTGACGAGGATGCGTTTACCACTCTCGTAAATAATGAGGGGATCCGACTTCTTCAAAAAGCTGGCATTCATGGGTCCTTTTTAGGAAGAAAAGTGGATGACTACATGCCAAATTCAATGCTATCTTCTGTTCTAGAAACGGGGGAATCTCAATTAGACCAAGAACAAGAAATCAATCATATTACCATTTTAACCAATCGGGTTCCGGTTGTTGTCAAAGGAAAGATTGTCGGTGCGATTGCTACCTTCCGAGAAAAAACCGAAATCAAGCAATTAGCTGAACAATTAACCGGTGCAAAGCTATATGCGGAAGCACTGAGAACCCAGTCACATGAATTCATGAATAAACTGCATGTAATATCAGGTTTAATTCATATGAAAGACTATCAAATGGTCTCGTCATATATTACCAAAATTGTCGATCACCAACAAACTGAAGTAGAATTTGTTGTCAGTCGTTTTAAAGATCCTGTTTTAGCAGGTTTTATTTTAGGAAAACTTAGCTTCGCTAGGGAAAATGGCTGTGAATTAATCATTGATGGGGAAGGAAGTCTACCTGAACCACAGCAGCAGGAATTAACCCATGAAGTGGTAACGATTCTTGGGAATTTAATCGATAATGCTTTAGATGCTGTTGCGGACCGTCCACATAAAAAAGTTACCTTAAGGTTTGACTTTTACGATGAAGTCCTAGCGTTGGAGGTCCATGATACCGGACAAGGAATCGATGAGGATGTAAGACATCACTTATTTATCAAAGGATATTCTACCAAGGGTGAAAATCGCGGAATCGGTTTATCATTGGTGCAGAGAAGCTTGGAAAAATTAAATGGACAGATAGAAATTCATTGCCAAAAAGGAAAAGGGACAACATTTATTGTTACTTTTCCTTATAAAAGCAAACAATAATAATGTTATGTTAACTGACACTTTTTCCTTTACATTCTAGTACCATAGGAATATTATGTAGTTAGTTAAATAAAGTATTAGATCTACTAGGGGTGCCCTGTAAACAGGCTGAGAGAAAATGGAGAAATTTTCAACCCTTCGGACCTGATCTGGGTAATACCAGCGTAGGAAAGTAGCCAAGTGAATGTTAATTATTTCTTTGACTAACTAACCAGGTCCATTATTGGATCTGTTTTTTTTATTTTAAAGGCTTTGTTAAATGTCATTTTTGATTTTAAAGCCTGCGTTGATTGGAGCGGAAGGCGAAGCGCCTGGAGCGGAAATCAACAGCCAAGTTTAACAGAGCCATTTTAAAAAAAGAAATGGGGAAATTAAGATGGAAAAAAATAGTTTGTATGAAACGTTGGAAGAAGTTAGAAAGGTTAACCCGCTGGTACATAATATTACCAATGTGGTTGTTACGAATTTTACGGCAAATGGGCTTCTTGCCCTTGGTGCCTCACCGGTTATGGCATATGCAGCTGAGGAAGTAGCAGATATGGCTAAGATTGCAAGTTCATTAGTATTAAACATTGGAACATTAAACCCACAGACAGTAGAATCGATGATCATTGCCGGAAAAGCGGCCAATGAATCCGGTGTTCCCGTCATATTTGACCCGGTTGGTGCAGGGGCTACCCGATATCGAACGGAAACTGCACAAAGAATTATGAGCGAGGTAAAAGTTTCTGTGATTAGAGGAAACGCAGCCGAAATTGCCAATGTGGTTGGTGAAGAATGGGAAATTAAGGGTGTTGATGCTGGGGATGCAAAAGGAAATATCATTGAACTAGCTATTGCTTCAGCACAAAAATTGAATTGTCTTGCCGTCATCACTGGAAAAGAGGATGTCGTTTCGGATGGGAAAACAACCTATGTCGTGTCAAATGGACATCCAATTTTAACGAAGGTGACAGGCACTGGCTGTTTATTAACCTCTGTGATTGGAGCGTTTGCAGGAGTGGAAAAGGACCTGCTTCAGGCTTCGGTGGCTGCTTTAACGTACTATGGTATCGCGGCAGAAAAGGCAGCGGCAAAAACTGTAGAAATGGGACCTGGAAGTTTCCAAATCGAATTCTTAAACCAATTAACTTTAGTTTCTTCCGAAGATATCATTTCACATGCTTCTGTTAAAAAATTCAATCGATAACTGGGGGTAATTTAAATGAAAAAAGCATTAACAATCGCTGGTTCTGATAGCGGCGGAGGAGCAGGAATTCAAGCGGATTTAAAGACATTTCAGGAATTAGAGGTTTTCGGGATGTCGGCATTAACTGCAGTAACGGCCCAAAATACTTTAGGAGTCCATGCTGTCTATCCAATGACAGCTGAGGCAGTCGTAAAACAGATCCAAGCGATCGGCGAAGATATCGGTACGGATGCGGTGAAAACAGGAATGCTTTTTAATGCTGAAATCATCGAGGCAGTCGCAGCACAGCTCAGAAATTATCAATGGCAAAATGTTGTTGTCGATCCTGTCATGATTGCAAAGGGTGGCGCTTCTTTGTTGCAAATGGAAGCCATTTCTGCCATGAAAAAATACTTATTGCCGCTAGCAACGGTAATCACCCCGAATATTCCAGAAGCGGAAGTACTAACGGGCATGTCGATTCTGACAGTGGAAGATAAACTGGAGTCTGCTAAAAGACTACTTGCGTTAGGCGTAAAAAATGTCGTGATTAAGGGCGGCCATGATGAAAATGAGTCTGAATCCACTGATTTATTATTTGATGGAAAGGAATTTTACTACTTTACCAGCAAGAGAATTCAGACAAAGAACACACATGGAACAGGTTGTACTTTTTCCGCAGTAATTACTGCTGAACTAGCAAAAGGGGAAACTCTTTATGAAGCAGTATGTAAAGCAAAGGATTTTATTCAGGCCGCAATTGAGAACCATTTGGAGATAGGGCAAGGACATGGTCCAACAAACCATTGGGCATATCGAAAAAGAAAAATTGCAAAGGAACTGGCTGAATTATGAAAAACTTACGAGCGGCTTTAAGTGTTTATTTTATCATGGGCAGCACCAACTGTTTAAAGGATCCAGCCGAAGTATTAAAAGAGGCAATTGCCGGTGGGATTACACTTTTTCAATATCGAGAAAAGGGTGACGGCGCGTTAACTGGAGCTGATAAATATGCACTTGCGAAAGAACTTCAAGCAATTTGCAGAGCACATCATATCCCTTTCATTGTTAATGACGATATCGAGTTGGCTGTGGCAATTGATGCGGACGGTGTACATATCGGACAAGAGGATGAATCGGTGTACGCAGTTCGGGAAAAGATTGGCGATAAGAGAGTCCTTGGGGTTTCCGTCCATTCAGCGGAAGAAGCCATGACTGCAATAAGCGGTGGAGCTGACTATTTTGGCATGGGCCCTGTTTTTCCGACAAAAACAAAGGCGGATGCTAAACCATCACGGGGAACAATACTGATCGAAAAATTTCGAAAAGATGGCATTGATATTCCGATTGTTGGAATCGGAGGGATCACGATCGAAAATGCTCAATCGGTAGTGGAAGCTGGGGCAGATGGGGTTTCCGTTATTACCGCCATAAGCCATGCAGAATCACCAATGGAAGCAGCCAGGGCGTTAAGAAATAGTGTCGGTATTAAAGGAGAAGTATTCTAGTGAACAAAACACATAAACTGACGTTAACTGCGATGATGATAGCGATCGGTACCATTTCAAGCAATCTGTTCTATATACCGATTGGATTTACAAAGGTCTTCCCGGTTCAGCACTTTTTGAACGTTTTATCAGCCGTTCTTTTAGGACCTTATTATGCTGTAGCTCAAGCCTTTTGTGTATCCCTGTTAAGAAACCTGATGGGAACTGGTTCGATTTTTGCCTTTCCTGGAAGTATGGTTGGAGCTTTACTGGCCTCGCTTTTATTTTTGAAAACTAGAAAGATCTATCTTGCTTTTATCGGAGAAGTAATTGGAACGGGTATCATTGGGGCACTGCTTTCTTACCCAATCGCTACTCTTTTTCTCGGTCAAAAGGCAACATTATTTGGGTTTATTCCATTATTTATATTTAGCTCGTTTGCTGGAGCGCTGATTGGATTTATTATTTTAACCGTATTTTTAAGAAAGAAAGTTTTGATTGTTAGTGAAAATGATACCACTATCAGGAACTAATCATCGATAGTAAGGGAGTGAACAAATGAAAGAGGATCTGCTTGAAAAAATCGCACAAGAAGTAGAAGCGAGAGAAGCGGAATTAATCGAATTGTTGACCACGCTTATCGCGTTTCCAACCGTTAGTCCTCCTGCACGGAATACAAATGATGTCCAGGAATTTATAAGAGGGTATTTAGAAAACATGGGATTTTCCACAGATAAGTGGGATGTCTATCCCGGAGATCCGAATGTGGTTGGCAATTTACCTGGTGAATCTTCTGATCAATATAATAGTTTGATTGTAAATGGTCATGTGGATGTCGCGGAAGTTGGGGATAATACAGAATGGGATTATTCTCCGTTTTCTGCCTATCGCAAAGATTCCTACATATATGGACGTGGTGTGGCCGATATGAAAGGTGGAATTGCGGCATCACTAATCGCAATTAAACTTTTAAAAGATCTGGGTATCCCGCTAAAAGGTGATCTCCAATTTCAATCTGTTATCGGTGAAGAAGTTGGAGAGGCTGGGACGCTGGCGTGCACTGAGAGGGGTTATACCGCTGACTATGCAGTAGTGGTTGATACAAGTGATTTACATATTCAAGGACAAGGCGGAGTCATAACTGGATGGATTACCATTCAAAGTAAAGAAACTTTTCATGATGGAATCCGTAGGATGATGATTCATGCAGGTGGCGGTGTTAAAGGGGCCAGTGCGATCGAGAAAATGATGAAGATTATTTCGGGACTACAAGACTTAGAACGCCACTGGGCAGTTACGAAAAGTTATCAGGGCTTTCCTCCCGGCACAAATACGATTAATCCTGCCGTAATTGAAGGTGGCAGGCATGCAGCATTTGTGGCCGATCGCTGTGCTCTATGGGTTACGGTTCATTTTTACCCGAATGAAGACTATGAAGAGGTAATTAAAGAAATAGAACAACATATTGGTGCAGTTGCAGCGGCAGATCCGTGGCTTCGCGAGAATCCGCCACAGTTTGTTTGGGGCGGAAAATCAATGATTGTTGACCGTGGTGAAATTTTTCCTTCGTTAGAAATTGATTCTGATCATCCTGGAACGAAGGTTTTAGCTAATTCCTATGAAAAATTGTTAACAGACAAGCCGACGGTGGGCATGTCAACCACCGTTACAGATGCAGGCTGGCTGGGTCGAGCTGGTATTCCAACGGTCATCTTTGGACCTGGTAAATTGGAAGATGCCCATGCAGTCAATGAGAAAGTTGAAATTCGCCAATTATTAGATTTTACAAAAGTATTAGCTGTATTTATCGCGGAATGGTGCAACACGAGGAAGGAAGAGTATGGAAATGAAATTCACCGAAAGACTTTATCAATCAGTAAATGATGTATGGCAGAAAACCCATCAGCATCCATTTGTAGTCGGAATAGGTACAGGGGATCTGCCTGTTGAATCCTTTATCCGCTACATGAAACAGGACTATGTGTTTTTAATTGACTACTCTAAGCTGTTTGCTATAGGGGCTGTTAAGGCAAAGGATATTGAAACCATGGCCGCATTTGCGAAGCTTTTGCATGAGACATTGCACGGAGAAATGGATCTGCACAGACAGTATGCTGAGAGGTTTGGAATTACCCATCAACAGCTGGAGGAAACAAAACCAACGCCGGTTAACTTAGCTTATACTCGGTATATGCTAAATGTCGCTCAAACAGGTTCGCTCGAGGAATTAATTGCTGCTCTCTTGCCGTGTATGTGGAGCTACTGGGAGATTAGCAAGATGCTAGCAGATACCTATCCGAATGCTAGTGATCACCATCTTTATGGAGAATGGGTGAAAATGTACTCTTCTAATGAATTTGGTTCATTAGCAACTTGGTTGATCGATTTATTGGATAGATTGGCGGAAGGGAAACCGGAACGGGAGTTAGCGATCTTAGAAGAACATTTCCTGACAACATCTCGATTTGAATATATGTTCTGGGATATGGTCTATCAGGGAGGCGAGTGGCCTGTCTAGCTCAACCATGTTATCTATCAAAGACCTATCCTACTCTTTTCAAAGTGAAGGAAACTCCAATCCTATTTTCGATCAAATTTCACTAGACGTTAAGCCAGGAGAGTTTGTCTCAGTGATTGGCGCAAGTGGATCTGGAAAGAGCACTCTTTTTAAATTGATTTCTGGTTTACTTGAACCTGACCAAGGAGATATTCTGGTCAATGGTCAAAAGACTGGAAAGAGATTAGGGAGTATCGGTTACATGCCGCAAAAGGATCTGCTTTTACCATGGAGAACCGTTTTAGAAAACGTGTTACTACCTTTAGAAGTGATAAAGGAACCAAAGCAAGCGAGAATTCCTGAAATACGAGAGTGGTTATCGCGGTTTGGTTTGGCAGAATATGAAAAAGCTTATCCGAATGAACTTTCGGGAGGTATGAAGCAGCGCGTAGCCTTTTTACGAACCCTTATGACAGGAAAAGATCTTTTATTATTGGATGAGCCCTTTGGCGCACTCGATTCCCTGACAAAACGGAACATGCATAGCTGGTTATTAGGACTGTGGGGGGAATTACAAAAGACGGTATTGTTCATTACCCATGATCTTGAAGAAGCGGTTTTGTTGAGCGATAGAATCTATTTGCTCCAAGACACCGGAATCAAAGAAATGAAGGTCAACCTGGTGAGACCAAGAAGCTCACAGCTAATCTATCAATCAGAGTTTATTACGATGAGAAAAGAACTGGAGTGGCTGATTCACAATGAAAGCTAGTTTGAAAAAATGGACGGAACAGTACGGTTTGTTTTTGATAGTGGTGATCCTCCTTGTCAGCATATGGGAATGGGTAGTTAAGCAAGGCATGATTCCTTCCTTTATTTTGCCAGCGCCTTCGGCTATTTGGGGGTCATTACAAGAAAACCGACAGCTTTTGTTTGAAGTGCATTTGCCGGCTACCGTAAAGGAAGTTCTGATCGGTTTTGTGCTCTCCGTAATCGGTGGATTATCGCTGGGAGTTGCTATGCATTTTTCTCGTTCCATTGAAAAGGTATTATATCCATTTCTTGTTATCTCACAAACGGTGCCGTTAATTGCAATTTCACCGATTTTTATTATGTGGTTTGGCTATTCGATTTGGAGCAAAATTGCCGTGACTATTTTAACCGCCTTCTTTCCCATCGTCGTAAGTACCTATGATGGATTGAAATCTGGTGGAAGTGAATACCGGGAATTACTGTTAACAATGGGCGCCAATCGCTGGACAATTTTTAAAAAAATCCAGATTCCTATGGCATTACCAGCCATTTTTTCAGGATTGAAGTTGTCAGTTGTTTATTGTGTTGTCGGAGCGACTGTTGGTGAATGGCTGGGTGCTAGTGAAGGCCTAGGGTACTTCAGTCGACGAATGTCTGGTAACTTACAGGCAGACTCCGTGTTTGCTGCAATATTTTTATTATCGCTTTTAGGGATTGTGTTGTTTTTATTCATAGGTTTATTGGAAAAACAGTTATTGAAAAATAAAATTCGCAGCTAGAGAGGAAGAAATCTAAATGAAGAAAAGTTTTTTGATCATGGTAAGTCTTTTGTTACTGCTATTAAGTGCTTGTGGTAAAAATAATGAAAAGGAATCAGATAAAACCACGGGGGCTGCCGATAAACTACAAAAAGTTAGCTTAATGTTAGATTGGTATCCAAATGCGGTGCACTCCTTTCTTTTTGTAGCCGAAGAAAAGGGCTATTTTAAAGAACAAGGCTTAGATGTGGATATCCAAATGCCTGCAGATACCAATGATCCGCTTAAACTGGTTGCGGCCAACCAAATTGACATGGCGCTTAGCTATCAACCACAGGTACTTGTGGCACGCAGTGAAGGTATTCCTGTTCAATCCATTGGAGCAATTGTCCGTCATCCATTAAATCAATTAATGGTGCCAGCAGATGGTTCGATAAAATCACCCAAAGATTTAGCTGGGAAAACGATTGGCTATCCATCGATTCCATTAGATGAAGCGATCGTTCAAACGATGGTGAAAGCTGATGGCGGAGACGCCGGAAAGATAAAAATGGTCGATGTGGGCTGGGATCTCATTCCTGCAATGGCAACGAAAAAAACTGATGCGCTGATCGGCGGCTATATTAACCATGAGAAGTTATTGCTGGAAAAAGAAGGTCACCCGATGAGAGCATTAAATCCTGCGGACTATGGGGTTCCAGATTATTATGAATTAGTTATGGTCGCTAGCCAAAAGGGATTAAAAGAAAAACCAGAAGTCTATAAAAAGTTTATGGCTGCGATTACGGAAGGTCAAAAATACGTTCAGGAACATCCAGAAGATGGTCTTTCGATCTTAATGAACCATGAAGATAAAACATCACCACTTGAGAAGGATGTCGAAACAAAAAGCCTAGAAATCCTTCTCCCACTAATGGATGCAAAAGAAAAACCATTCGGCTACCAAGAACCAGAAACCTGGAAAAACACAGCCCAATGGCTAAAAGACAACAAAGTCATAAAAGACACCGTAAAAGCCGAGGATGCATTTATTAACTATTAAAGTAAATTGGTGTTAGTGTCAGTGCCAGTAATTTGGTGTCAGGCACCACAAAAAGACAAAACGAGCAAAATGTCCACCCTGGGTGGACATTTTTTTGTTGTTCCATTTATCCGGTTGTTGCTGAATACCTCATTGAAGTTTGCTAATATATAGTTAAAATCTATTATTGAGGTAGTTATATGAAAATCTTTGTGACAATGAAAAGTCTGGCTAAGAGGAAGGCTTATCTTACGAAAAAGGAGATTCATTTAGATAGTTCTCCGCCGACACTTAGAGTGCTGTTGACAGAATTAGTGTCAATCCAAGTCCAGGTGTTCAATGCAACCGAAACAGAAACCAACTTGGTAAGTTTCCTAACAAACGAGGAAATCGAACAGGAAGTCCATGCCGGAAAAGTAGGGTTTGGGACTAAATATAGTGACCAAAAAGCAATCTGCAAACGGCAGTCAGAGTTGCTATCCAAGCATTTGAAGATGGTTTATACCGAGTATTTATAAATGAAAAAGAGTCGCTCGAATTAGATGAGTCATTGGGTTTACAAGAGGATGATCAACTTTCTTTTATAAAGCTGACAATGTTAGCAGGACGTATGTGGTAAGGGGGGAAACGGTATGAGAGCAAAAAATAAGGACCTATATTATGAGAGTTTAGAAGCGAAGGCAAACAAAGAAATTTCTGGAACAGAGCAGAAATTGGCGCTGCTTCTAATAAAATTAATGGACGCGACCTACATCGTACGGGACACAAATCTTCAAGAAATTAGAAACATCCTATTCACACAAAAAAGCCCCCGTGACCCCCTCATTTTCCAACCGCTAGTGGAAATTGTGCACACCTTAATCGGAGCAGAATACGGGGCTCTTTTTCAATATATCATCGACCATAAGTGTGAATATCCATACAGTGAAGGATATTCGCGCCGACCGTTTCGGACAAGAAACCTCGAGTATCACTACCATGGAATGATCGAGAGCCTCCTTTATTTGTTTGACTTGGATTTTGAAGAGTTTTCGATTATTGATTATCTATCCAGCCGTGAGGGTTCGTCGATATACAATCCACTGATCAGTGATGTGATTGCCTATGAAATCGACCAAAACAATGAGCGGGTAATCCAAGCCTTAACTGAAGTGATTTTCGGAGAAAATAACACGGCACTACTAACATATGAAATGATCAAGGGCGTTTTTAAAAGCCATAGCCAGGAAGGATATAAAATGCTCGGTGATTTGTTACTTGCCGCCAGACTGTAAGAGGGCCTGCGCCAAAGCATTGTCGAAAATATGGATGAAGGTACATTAGAAGCAACTAAATACATGCTTAAAGTCATCCTTGACAACGAACTTATTCGTTACAGTTCCGTCGTGAGAGCGCTTGACCTTTGGACAGGCTTGGACCTGCAAGCCTCGGATAAAAGAGTGACTAAACGATCGATTCAATACGCGTCAGATTCTCTATCAAATCGAAAGCTGCGTGAAGAGGGAGTTAGAAGCGAGAATCTGAATACACTTTGCATTAGTCTTTGGGCAACAGCAGTGAATGAAGAAGACGATATAAAAGAACCGATCCAATTCCTGATGGAAAACGGCGAAACCTATCAAAAGGTGATGGCCCAATACTTTTTAACACAAAGCCAAAATGCGGGTATGAGATTTGAGTTAGCGCACCCGTTTTTATTTGAAAAGAATGTAGAGCTGCAATATTATCTTCTCAAAAACTATGTCTATGACTACGATATCCATTGGTCATACGATTCTGAAAAAAGTGAAAGCACGCTGACAGTCAACCAGGTACCATTGTTAGAAAACAAGAAGGAACGATCTCGACATTTTGAGTTGTTTAAAAACATGTTCTTACACATGCCTAAAAGAGAGGTTTCAATCGAATCAAAAGCCATTCAAGGACTAACCCTATTTTTCTCAAGGAACGAAATTGCGAGAAAAATGATGTTCTTAACTGCCTACGACTTGGATAAGGATTGGCTAAGACAATTAATTGAATCGAAGGACAAGGTAAGTGCTGAATTAAGAGAAGATCTTCTTTCATTTTTTATCAAGGATTACTCGGATAAAACACAACGCGATTTCCTTTTTGAAAGTCTTGCTGATAAAAGTGTGAAAAATCGAGAAATCGCCCTTGCGCATATCAAATCAATTGAGTTGATGCCTGAGGAGATTGAAAAGATTGAAGCGATTTTAAAATTAAAAACTGGAGCCCTCCGACAAGGAGCCATTCAGATTTTACTAGGACTCCCGAAGGATCAACTAGAAACCGCGCTTGACCGTTTATTATCAAGTAAAGCAGAGTTGCAACGAGTGGGTGCGCTTGAAATCTTATCAGAAATCAATGATCAAGAGGAGCGTGTAAGACTAGTTAAAGCGTTTAAAAATACAATCCTTCAAATGGAAGCTGGCTCAAAAGAACAAATATTACTTGATAAGTTGTTTCAAACCGAGGAATACAACCTGGTTAATGGGTTTGGATTATATGACCCGAATCATCGAGTAAACCTCGAATTCAACCATCCTGAACTAATGTTAAAGAACCTTTTGCAGCCAACAATAGATTCTAGTAAACAATTTCTTCAAGGTTTAGCCGCATTAGTTCATGAACATCGTCAGGTAGAATATGAGGTCGAGTGGTATGATGGCTCAAAGGATACGCTCCATATTGGCGAGGAATTAAGGTGCTCTTATCAAGAGGATGAAAAACAGAAAATCGATCATCTTCCATTAGCTGAAGTTTGGAAGGAGTATTTTAATACCCATGTGGTACCAGCATCAGAGCTCATTCAGACTGCCTTTTATCTCCACTCGGACAGAATCATTAGCTATTACCATAATAGGCTGGATGTTTGGGAGGTTATGGATAATCCAAAGGTAGAGGGCTGGAGAAAAACATTATTAGAAGAAATTTATCCAATCGAAAACATCGAAGAAATGAATCGCTTTCTTGATGATTTGAATTATCGTTCCCAAGTAGAAAATCTTTTCGATGCTTATTTTACGAGTCAAGATTCAAAAGAGCTTTTCGACAACATCAGTGCTGTTTTAAATTTTCTTGTTCATTCGATCCCTGAAGATAAACTCAAAACCGAATATAAGCTGCTTGATTTTCTTACCGATCCATGGCTGGAATGGGCTGAACACTTTGCCGATATTACTAGTGAATCCTTTGATGTGTATTTCAAGCTTCAGTATCAGTTATATACGATAGCTAATTTTGAAAGTTTTCTTCCGTCAATGGAAGATTTAGCAAAAGGTTATGCACGAAAAATGATTGATGAACAGGTCATTTTTCATGAGCTTTTGGGTCGAGATGATACAAGTAGAGACTATGTATCAGAATTAACCAATCCCAAAGATCATTTTTTAAAAAATTATCCTGATATGATTCCTATTAAAGATCAGGTGGTTCAAAGAATATTAGAAATTGAACTAAAAAGAGGGGATCTCCAAACAGATATAACTACCGTGGCTATGGGAATTGAACGCCATGAAGGCATAGAATCCTTTGTGCAAATCCTATTAGGCCTTGATAAAGAATCGTTCGTGCGCGGCTATATTTATGGTAATGGCAGCGATCTCACTAAAAAAGAAGTTTTCTCCTACTTATTAAAAACAAGTTACCCAAAAGATGGGGACAGCGACACACAACTGAAGCAATTTATAAAGGGAAAGACATTGTCAGAAAATAGATTATTAGAGGCAGCAATGTATGCCCCGCAATGGCTTGACATTGTTTCGAGGCATTTAAATTGGAATGGTTTGAGGAGTGCCGCCTGGTATTTCCATGCCCATATCAATGAGACATTTTCCGAGGAAAAAGAAACCATTGTTGCGCATTATTCGCCCATCTCACCACAGGATTTTCAAGATGGTGCTTTTGACATTAGGTGGTTTAAAGAGTCTTACGAACAGTTGGGTGAGGAACGGTTTCAAATTCTCTATCAATGTGCTAAATACATTTCGGCAGGTGCGAATCATCGCAGATCACAGCTGTTTGCGGATGCGGTCTTGGGGAAATTAGCGCTTGAAAATACTAAAAACCTAGTTCAGGAAAAAAGAACAAAGGATCAAGTATTATGTTACAGTTTGATTCCAGTGAAAAATGAACAAGATGTTCTCAATCGATACGTATTCTTACAAAGATTTTTACAGGAAAGTAAGAAGTTTGGGGCACAGCGCCGTGCCAGTGAATCGAAAACAGTCTCGATTGCCCTTGATAACCTCGCCAGAAATGCAGGTTATAAGGATGTAACTAGGTTAAAGTGGGCGATGGAAGCGAAAAAAATGGAAGAGATTACGCCATTTCTTGAGCCAAAAGTGATGGATGATCTGACTGTACAGCTCGTGATTGATGCCAATGGGCGAGGAGATATCAAAGCAGTAAAAGGGGATAAAACACTTAAAACGCTCCCAGCCAAGTACAATAAACATGATTATATTGTTGTCTTAAAAGAGTTTAAATCAGATTTAAAGGAGCAATACAAACGAGCAAAAGAAGAATTGGAACGCTCGATGGAGCTTGGAAGTAGTTTTCTTTTAAGTGAACTTTATAATATGATGAAAAATCCGGTGTTAACGCCACTGATGTCATCATTGGTATTAAAAGTGGGGAACTATTTAGGCTTTTTTGAAGACGATTCTCTAAATGGTGTTGGGACGGTTGACAAGTATTCCATTCAGGCCACTGATGAAATTTTCATCGCTCACCCAGTCGATCTCTTTGAGAGTGGGCAATGGAGTGGATTCCAACGGGCTTTATTCGCTAGGAAGGTGAAACAGCCGTTTAAGCAGGTGTTTCGAGAACTATATTTACCAAATCAGGATGAACTTGCAGCGGGAACGGGAACACGAAGATACGCGGGTCACCAAATCCAGCCGCAAAAAACAGTTGCCTTATTAAAAAGTCGATTGTGGACGACGAGCTATGAAGCGGGACTTCAAAAAGTCTACTACAAGGAAAATATTATCGTGCAACTAAATGCTTTAGCAGATTGGTTCTCTCCATCGGATGTTGAGTGTCCAACCTTGGAAACAATTGAATTTTTCGACCGTCTAACCTATCAACCTCTAGAAATTAAAAATATTCCAAAGGTGATTTTCTCAGAAACGATGCGAGACATAGATTTGGTTGTCAGTATCGCCCATGTGGGCGGGGTGGACCCAGAAGCGAGCCTAACGACGATTGATATGAGAAAAGTAATAGTCGCGGAATCAGTTCGATTAATGAGATTGGAAAATGTAAGAATCCAGGGCAATTTTGCGCTGATTAACGGAAGTCTTGGGGATTATAGTGTTCACCTTGGAAGTGCCAATGTGTATAAACAGGCCACAGGTGCCATTTATATTGTTCCCGTCCATTCGCAGCAGCGTGGTCGAATCTTCCTGCCATTCATGGACGAGGACCCAAAAACAGCCGAAATTGTTTCAAAAGTCCTTTTGCTCGCGGAAGATAAGAAAATCAAAGATCCGTTTATTTTGGAACAAATAAAAAACTAGCAAAATTTCGTTCATACAAAAGACCGCTATTTCGATGGTAGCGGTCTTTAAATTTTATAAAAATGTACGATAAACGGGTCTCGTGATAAGATTCATGAAATATGCAGAGATCCGCGGATTTGGCTTTCTTTTTTTATTTAGGAAGGTAATGATGGTGTCTGCCTTTTTGATCCCTACTCCATGTCCATAGAATTGGTCATCGGACATAAAAATCACATTTTCAGCGCGCCAATGTGACTCCTTCGGGTTGACATCTGGATTATTGAAATGCAAGATGTCACCAGGTATGAAATCATACCCATATTTTTGAGTTAGCTTTAGATCGTTATCAAATTGCCAATCCATTAAGTAAAGCCCGTTAAAGAGTAGATCAAACCTTGTGCTTCCAATCGAATAAAGGGTAGCAAGATATAAGACAATCGCAATTCCTGTTGAACAATCAAAGGCATAAAGGGATCCATTTTTTAAAACGTCTAGAATGGCGACGCTAGGTCTTATATTTGGTTTGAGAAGAAAACCACCATTGCCTAAACGATCCCAATACTTTTTGCTGCAAAAGGCATACGAAAAGGTTGTAAACTGTACCTTACTTTTATTAAGCTCTCGGGCAGCTTGCAGCGTCTTTGTTCGGAACAGCAGCTCAAATTGGAATTGACTTAAAGTTTGATACTGATAAATATCCTTGTATTTCTCCATTTTAGTAACGATGTCTTTCTGTTCTTTCGTTGTAAGGGTATGACTAAGATCATCCACGTGAATCGTTTGCTGATTTATTTTAATCATTTTCCTACCTTCTTCCCTAATCCACTCCTTCTAAAAAAATATGAAACTTTTAAACTAATAGTTCCAATTATCTGCTAGTTTTTTATTTTTCATAAATCTAACGTACATTAAGAAGAAGACGATTGCGCTGATAAATCTTAGGATGGATATGATGTTCATTGATTTTTGTATGCCTGTTACTTCGAGAAGCCAAATGCCGATTTGCGGCGCGATAAATGCAACAAAGGATAATAGGACATTATAGGTTGTGATGCAATACGTTCTTTTGTCCTTTGGAGATTGCTCCAACAACAGGTTGAACAATAGCAGCATGGTACCTGAAAGAAAGAACCCTGAAGTCATCGAGACAAAGGTTAAATAGATTAGATTAGTGGACAAAACGGTCAAAAACGGTGCAGTTGCCATTCCTGCAGCAACCCAAACGAGCATTAAGGTATTGGATTTTTGTTCAGCCCATCTTTTCCATAATGGAAAGGAAAATATCTGCACTAATTGATTAGCTACTGAAAATATACTAATCCAAAGAATCGTTGCATGAGCATATTTCACATTATAAATATTAAATAATCCCCATGTCATTTGCCATGAGAAATTAAAACATAAGGCAGTGATTAGAAACCACTTGTATCCGTTATCCTTAAAAATCGACCAATCCATAGATGAATTCTTTTGCTCCTGCTCCTTGTTCTTGTTCGTCTTCGGTTGGACCGTTTCCTTGTGCCTCATTAAGAAAAATACTTCTAATAACCCAAAAAGAAAGGCCATGAGAAATAAAAGCTGGTAGGCGACCGCATGGTTGGTTTGGTTTTTCATAACGATCCCAATGATCAAAGTAGTGATCATGCCTACAATGGTTAATAGTCGATTTCTGTCACTGAAAAACGCTCCTCTTCGGTCTTCCTTAATCATCCCACTAATAAGAGTTTGCCACCCGATATTTGATATAGTTCCGGGCACATTCATTAAAGCCACTATGATCAAAAACGCCCATGCTTGATAATCCGAACGAATAAAAAGGACTCCAGCTAAAAGAACAAATAAGATTCTTGCCCATAAAACGGACATGGCAACGGTCTTCTTTTGCTGCTCTAAACGATTCAACATGAAAGCGGCTGGAATTGTCATAATAAGTGCAACCAATGGAGGAAGCGAGCTGATCAATCCGACTTGATAGTTGCTTGCGCCGAGAATAGAAATAGCGAAAATAGGAAAAAAATTACTGGCAAGGTTCACAGCTATGGTAGACACCATTCCATGATAGATACTTACTTTTTCGTTGTATGTGCGCATGTTCATCCACCATCTTCATAAAAATTCTAAAGCTATTATACAACAAGAATACTGGATTTTTTCAAAATTATTTTAAAATAACGAACCAATGGATCATTTATGAAAGTGTTTTGTGATAGCCTTAGATTTTTTGTTTGGATTGTAGTATTTCTGCCTTTTAATGATAAAAAGACAATAGTATTTCTACAATATTTTTACAAAAGAAATAATAAATTCCTCAGATATATTTGCATTATCCGGGACCATCTGTTATAGTTAAGGAGAATTATTTTTGTTAGTCGGTAAGGATGAAAAAAGGGAATACTGCTTTTTGTCTAAAAGATCGAACTGAGCAAGGATAGTAATTTTATGTGTGCAAAGCACACAGCAGGAGGAAACACAAATGGAACAAGGTAAAGTAAAATGGTTTAATGCAGAAAAAGGTTTTGGATTCATCGAGCGCGAAGCTGGAGACGACGTATTCGTACATTTCTCAGCTATCCAAGGCGAAGGTTTCAAATCTTTAGACGAAGGTCAAGCAGTGACTTTTGAAGTTGAACAAGGTCAACGTGGACCACAAGCAACTAACGTTCGTAAAGCATAATCTAAACCACATAAATGTGAATGAAAAGGCTCTCTAGTAGAGCCTTTTTTTAATTTAAAACAATAAATAAGCAAATACATATAAATACCACTGGGAGAAGAGGAAAAGCTCTTTCCCTTTTTTATTGGCAGAAGTTGAAATATAATGAAATCACAAACATAGTGGAAGGAAGTGTTAGGATGATCATCCAGCGTCCTCAATTAGAGCAGTCCGAATTGACGAAGTATATTCCGCCCAAAGGTGAATATGAAACATTCCGTGATATGGACCATTACAAAGAGAAACTCAAGGAATGGGGTTTATCTTCAGCGAGAGAAGCGAAAAAAGAATTCTGGTACAAGGATCGAAACTATCAGCGCCAAGTAACTATTAAAGGGTATGAAACTTACGGGAGCGCATTGGATATTAATACGCTTGTGATTGAATTCCAAGACGGAAATCTCACTTGTATCCATCCAGCCTATTTAAAAGAAATGCAGCAATCGAGCTTTGGAAAAGAAAGCTTGTTAACTTTTGATGAAAAAGAAACGGTTGCACCTGAACTTGTGACTGTGGACGAAAGTGAACCAATAATTGCAGAGGCAATCACAGAACCAGCCGAAAAACCTGCCAAAAAAGAAGTAGCTAAGCCACCAAAAACAAAGGAATCGAAACCTAAAAAGGAGAAGGCTCCAAAACTCGAACTTCCAGTGGACAAGGTCCATTTTACTGCCAATGTAAAACAGTTCGCGCTCGTTTACAATCCGTTTAATGAGGAAAATGATGAAGTTGTTGTCTTAGAAAATGTTCAGATTGTCCACGAGGAAAATCCACTAGAAATCGGTCTAGCCTGGTGTAGCCACAGCAAGACACTCAAAAAGTTTGAATTGGCGATAGGGGATTCACTTGAATTCGATGGTAAAGTTGCTGCTAAGAAACTTGGAAAAGGAAAAGATGTGGACGAAGAATTCCTGGTAGCTGTACCGGTCTTGTATAAAATTAATAACCCTTCAAAAATAGTTAAGAAATAGGACGCTCTCACAGAGGTCCTATTTTTGTCAGACCAACATGTAAAAGGAAGAGGCACTTGTATGATCGCACTGATTATTGTTTTAGGCTTAGTTGGACTTACTTATTTATTCTTGAGTTATTATCCTCCATTTGGGAAAATGGCTTCGAAGGAGAGGCTTAGTAAATATGAGCAATCCGAAAACTTCTCTCATAAAAGGAAATTCGTCAACCGCGTTCCAACAATAATGGAAAATAGCTTTAAAGAAACGGTTTCAATATTAATTGATTTCATCAAAGGTAATCCCAATGGAAGACCTAAGAATGCCATCCCAATAGAAAAATTGAAAATTTTGGATCACCCAAATGATACACAACCAAAAATCACCTGGTTTGGTCACTCGGCTCTACTATTAGAATTGGATGAAAAAAGAATACTATTAGATCCGATGTTTGGCGGGGCACCTACACCATTTCCAATCTTCGGCATAAAGCGCTATAGCAAAGGCCTTCCATTTATCATAGAAGATCTTCCAACGATTGATATTGTCATCATCAGTCACGACCATTATGATCATTTGGATTATGGATCGATTAGAAAAATAAAGGAAAAGGTCAAACAATTTATTGTCCCGCTAGGTGTTGGAAGCCACTTAGAAAAATGGGGAGTAAATCCAGAAATCATAATAGAGCTAGATTGGTGGGATGAGCTTCATCATGAAGGACTTAAGATTGCTTCCACACCAGCAAGGCATTTTTCAGGCAGAAGCTTAACAGACCGCAATACGACATTATGGTGTTCATGGGTAATTAAGGGGGAGAATACTAAAATCTTTTTTAGTGGGGACAGCGGGTATGGGCCACATTTTAAAGAGATAGGTGCTAAATACGGTCCCTTTGATCTGACACTAATGGAATGCGGTCAATACGACAGACGTTGGGCGGCAATTCATATGACGCCAGAAGAAACCGTCCAAGCACATCTCGATGTGAAGGGGAAAATAATGATACCAATTCATTGGGGAGCCTTTACACTAGCCTTACATGACTGGACGGATCCAATTGAAAGAGTAACAAAAGCTGCCCAAAAAGAAAGACAACTTGGCATTTCAACACCCAGAATCGGTGAAACGGTTTATATTGATTCGGAAGATTACCCACGTAAAGTTTGGTGGAAATATAGTTACAAAAGCTAAAGATTGATGTCCGCTATTTAAGTGGAATCAATCTTTTTTTGTACGATCATTTATTACACTTAATTGATAAGAATCCTTTTTATTTAATACATTTTTGCTTCCAACAACTTTTCTCTATATTTTTGGAGATAAGACGAAATCCAAAGTAAAAAGGCGCAATACAAAGAAAATGTAGATTGTATCCGATTACATTGAATTTCACAAACTTGTTACAATCCTTTATACTTTGTTCTGTTAATAACGGACACGACTTTCATGAGAGTTGAAAGTCAAGTTATAAATCTGAAACGACTGTACAGTAAGAATCTGTACATTTAGTGAAACAAAGGGAGAGATGCAATTTTGGATTTAAATAAAATTAAATATGCGTGGTTTGGAAATACAAAGGGAGATATTTTAGCAGGTATTGTGGTAGCACTTGCATTAGTTCCAGAGGCTATTTCTTTTTCCATTATTGCTGGTGTTGACCCAATGGTCGGATTGTATGCTTCTTTTTGTATTGCGATGACAATCGCGTTTGTTGGTGGAAGGCCTGGGATGATTTCTGCTGCTACGGGTGCCACAGCCTTACTAATGGTGACATTGGTTAAAGACCACGGATTGCAATATTTACTTGCTGCAACGATTCTAACGGGTGTTTTACAAATCATTATGGGAGCTTTAAAGTTAGGGCGATTGATGAAATTTGTTCCCAGGTCCGTAATGACCGGGTTTGTTAATGCACTAGCGATCCTTATTTTTGCCGCTCAATTACCGCATTTCGTCGGGGAGTCATGGCAAATGTATGCCATGGTCGCACTTGCGCTCGCGATCATTTATATCTTACCTCGTTTTACGAAGGCTGTCCCTTCAGCGTTGGTTGCGATTATTGTAGTAACAACGATTGCTATTTTTACGGGCAGTGATGTTCGGACCGTAGGAGATATGGGAGAATTAACATCCAAATTACCTGTCTTTTTGATTCCGGACATTCCATTCACCTTTGACACACTACAGGTTATTTTTCCCTATTCATTATCCATCGCGATTGTAGGATTAGTTGAATCACTTCTTACGGCAACGATTGTCGACGATCTGACTGATACAGAGAGTGACAAGAACAGGGAAGCCGTTGGACAAGGTATTGCGAACATTGTTTCAGCATTCTTTGGAGGAATGGCTGGATGTGCAATGATTGGTCAGTCTGGTATTAATATCAAATCTGGCGGCAGGGGCAGATTATCCACTTTTGTCGCAGGTGCGTTTTTATTAATCTTGATTGTTTCGTTAAGAGGATTCCTCGTGCAAATTCCAACGGCCGCACTTGTTGGTGTGATGATTATGGTTTCGATTGGAACATTTGATTGGTCTTGCCTAATGTCATTCAAAAAGGTACCAATTACAGATACCATTGTGATGATTGTGACCGTTGTTACAGTAATACAGACTCATGACTTGTCTAAAGGGGTTTTAGCGGGAATCATCTTAAGTGCGATATTCTTTGCTTCAAAAATCTCACAAGTGAAAGTATCAAGTCTTTCAGCTAAAGGCTCAAATAAAAAAATATATCATGTTACTGGGCAACTTTTCTTTGCTTCAGTAACTGACTTTGTAAACAGTTTTGATTATAAAGAAAACGTTAGTGAAATTGACCTAGACCTATCCAATGCCCACCTTTGGGATGATTCTGCGATTGGTGCGATTGATAAAGTAGTCATCAAGTACCATCAAAATGGAGTTAAAGTAAACTTAATAGGATTAAACTCTGAAAGCAATAAACTGATTGAAAAACTTGCTGTTCACAACAAACCGGGTGGACTGGGAAAAGCAGTTGGCCACTAAATAAATGAACGCTGGATCATTGAATCCAGCGTTTTTTTTGCATATTATTTTTAGGGAAAAACTCCTCTAAAGACTGTTTTAAGGTGGAAATCATAGAGATAAGTGAAACTCGAGAAGACACCCAAACTACACACGAAAACTGCTGCACAGATTCAGGAGAAAAGAAATCATCTAGCTGTTTAGGTAAACTCTTCCAAGGTTCAATAATTTAATGGAGGAATAATAATCCAATATAGAGTATAATGAAGTTTCGGATTTTTATTTCTCAAGGAGAACCTGTATATGAATCAAACCTATACGTTAAAGGAAAAGACAAAGCAAATTTTTATTTTGTTGATTCCTATCTTAATTACACAACTTGGCATGTTTTCAATGGTGTTTTTTAATACGATTATGTCAGGGAAGTACAATTCCACCGCTTTAGCCGGAGTAGCAATAGGGTCCTCGATTTGGAGTCCGATTTTTACGGGGATCAGCGGAATACTTCTTGCGGTTTCACCCATTGCCGCTCAACGCTTTGGTGAAAAGAAGAGCAATGAAGTAGCATCAGTGGTGAAGCATGGAATGTATCTTTCCATTTTAATTGCACTAGTGGTCATCATCCTGGGGTTCTTTTTGTTAGACCCGATCCTAGATTTAATGAAACTTGATTCCGGTGTGCATAACACTGCCTTTCATTATCTAGTCGGACTCAGCTATGGAATTCTTCCGCTATTTATTTTTAATGTACTTAGATCATTTATTTATGCACTTGGCAAAACTAGGGTTATTATGGTGATCATGCTTTTGTCGTTACCGTTCAATTTCTTTTTGAACTATGTGCTCATTTTTGGAAACTTGGGTTTCCCAGAGCTTGGTGGTGCAGGGGCAGGGTATGCAACATCGATTACGTATTGGGGGATTATGGGGATGACGGTGTTTATTGTTAAAACCCAAGAACCTTTCTCCACGTACTCCGTTTTTGCTGATTTAAAAGAATTTTCTTGGGATAAATGTAAAGAGATATTAAAGATCGGCGTGCCGATGGGACTCTCTACATTCTTTGAAACTAGTATGTTTGCGGTGGTTACCATCTTACTAAGTAAATTTGATGTCACTACCATTGCTGCCTATCAATCTGCTTTAAATATCGTCTCTTTTCTATACATGATTCCGATTAGTATTTCGACGGCACAAACGGTCCTAGTCGGGTATGAAGTTGGGGCCCGTCGTTATAAAGATGCGAAACAATACAGCTGGTTAGGAGTTTATCTTGCCATCTTGATTGCCGTTGTGACTGGAGTATTAGTAGTGATTTTTCGTTATCAAGTTGCCGGTTTTTACTCGAATGAAATGGCCGTCATTAATTTAACCGCCAATTTCTTAATCTTTGCGCTGTTTTTCCAAATTTGTGATGCCATCCAGGCAACTGCCCAAGCTGCCTTAAGAGGATATAAGGACGTCAACCTTGCCTTTATCATGACACTCATAGCCTATTGGCTCATCTGTCTTCCATCAGGATATCTACTCGCACATTATACGAGTTTAGGAGCAAGAGGCTACTGGATCGGACTAACCATCGGCCTGCTCGCAGCCGGAATAGCCCTATCCATCAGACTCATCTACATCCAAAAGCGGAAATTCGTCAGTAGAGCGGTTTAATGGTCTCATTTATTTGGTGTCTTTATTGGCGTCTTTACTGGTGTCTTTATTTGGTGTTCTTTTTTGGTGTCTTTATTTGGTGTCAGGCACCACGAAAAGACAGTATTTGGATTTTGTCCGTATGGAGTGGACACTTTGATATTGTTGGAAACAAAAAGGGTTACGTAGATTAGCTACGTGCTCTTTTTTGTTCATTTTCACATTTTAGGGTCACGTAGAGCACGTCTACGTGCCTGTAATTGTATAACTACACCGATTAGGGTCACGTAGAGCACGTCTACGTGCCCGTAATTGTATAATTACACCGATTAGGGTCACGTAGAACACGTATACGTGCCTGTAATTGTATAATTACACCGATTAGGGTCACGTAGAGCTCGTTTACGTGCCTGTTTTTGTTTTTACTAAGCAATTAGAGTCACGTAGAAAATTTAATAAATAATTGGCTTACTGAATCTTCTAATGGTAAAATATAGATGATGGTAAGTTTCAAATCTGCAGGTGAGGTGACCCTTTATGGGAAGGGAAGTACACTTTAAAGAGGAAGAATTCGTACTGAAGTTAACTGCGCTTTTAAGCATTTTTGCATTAAAGTGGCAGTTGAAAATTCCTTACAAATCGATAAAAAGTGTTTATATTGATGACTTTGATCCTCCAATGTAGATGCTCCGCATGCCTGGAACCGCCATTGCACCACTCAACATTTACGAAGGCAGCTTTAAGTTTGGTAATGAATGGTACTTCCTTTCATGTAAACATAAAGTACCACTTGTCCATTTTGAATTAGAAAATTTCGGAAAGTATAAATATGTCATTTTTGAAATTGAAAACCCAAGAGCTGTAATGATAGAATTAAGAAAGAAATTAAGACATTTGGAAGAGTGAATAATGCACAAAAAAGAAAAAAATGTAATGATGATTACGTCATTACATTTTTTTTCTTTTTCCTTTACGTTTTTTAACTAATCTACTAATAATATAAATACCGCCAATTAGAGAGAATAAATTTAATGGATCCCCAAGGTTAATATTCAAAGTGAAATTATTAGTTACCCTGACATCATTTTTATTGTTATTCGAACCTGGTTGATTATTAATTTCCTTCAATTCTTTCAAAAAAAATCACCTCTCTAATAAATATAGTATAATTATATTCATAAAAAATTCCAACTATAAAAGGCTAGGTGTGAATACACTAGTAATCTAAAAAATAAATGACGCCATTCTATTAAGAATGGCGTCTGAAAAGATTAATATAATTTTTTTAAGTTAAATAGTTTAGAGAATAAAGTTTGATTTTTATCAGTTACCTTTAATTCTTCCATGATTAATTTTTCTTGATTGGTTGTAATCCAATTTTGTAATTCTTGTTTATCTTTACAAAGCGTATAATATGTTTCCCCACCTTTACCAAGTGCGTTGACAACATATCTACAAGTGTTCGCCATAATGTCCACCTTTAAAAATAAATTATTGTTTTCTATATGGATTATATCAGGCTTGAAAAAATAGTCCATCATTATTTTTCAGCAAAAATCAGCAAATAAGGCTGTTTACAACGAATGTAATATCTAATTTCGATTATTGAGTGGAAATTGTGTATAATACATTCATAATAGTGATTGGTTTAAATGGAGTTGAAGATATGATTACAATAGCGGATATAGCAAAACTGTCGGGTGTTGCAAAGAGTACGGTTTCTCGTTACTTAAACGGGGGATCTGTGGGTGAAAAAACCAGTAAAAAAATTGAAAGTGTCATTAAAGAAACGGGATATACACCTAATAAATTTGCCCAAAGCCTAAAAGCCAAGAAAACAAATATTATTGGCACGATTGTCCCAAGATTAGATTCATTCGCCACATCACAGACTCTGATTGGGATGGATGACCAGCTAAGGGAACAAGGATATCAATTAGTAATATCCAACTCTAGTCAGGATCTCGATCGAGAAATTGAAAACATATATAGTTTGGCCAAACAAAAGGTAGCAGGAATAATTCTTCTTGCAACCGAAATCACCGAAAGACATATTGAAGCCTTTGATAATATTCAGGTTCCCATCATATTAGTGGGGCAGGAGCATTCTGATTTTCACAGCGTTATCCACGATGATTATCAAGCTGCATACGAGTTAGGCCAATATATTCTGGAAAAAGGACATAGAAGAATTGCCTACTTGGGTGTTACAGAGAGGGATATAGCTGTAGGTGTCAAACGAAAAGCCGGGTTTATGAAGGCAGTTTCAGAACAACCTAGGTGTGAAGTTCAGTATTTTGAAACAAGCTTTAAAATTGAAGATGCAATCAAAAATGTCCCCAATATTATTAAAAGCTTCCATCCTACTATTATTGCTTGTGCAACCGATAATATCGCTTTAGGTGCTTTAAAAGCAGCAAATATGGAGGGGCTAACGGTGCCTGACCAGCTTTCCATTACTGGATTTGGCGGCTATGACATCACGAAAATCACATTTCCAGGCATCACAACAGCAAAGTTTTTCTATAAAGAGGCAGGACATGTAGCCGCAATGAATATCGTTAAATTGGTTAATGAGGAACAAATTGAAAAAACAACACTTTCAAAATTTAAAATAATGGAGCAAGAAAGCGTTGACAAGGTAATCTATTAATCTTATAATCTAGTTGAAACCGGTTCCACTTTAATATATTTATTTTTGGAACCGGTTCCTACGAAAGCATCTTGGAACTCGTTCCTTTAATTGATTTTTTTTGAATGATTTCGGAACCGGTTCCACAACATAACTAATAGGATAGGGTGATAGTTGATGAATTACAAAAAGATTGCTGAAGAGATACTTGATGCAATTGGTGGTAAGGAAAATGTATCGGCAGCAGCACACTGTGCAACAAGATTAAGAATGGTTTTAAACGAAGATGAAAACATTGATAAAGCTAAATTAGAAGAAATGGATGTAGTTAAAGGTACTTTTTCTACGGGTGGTCAATTCCAAATTATCTTGGGGTCAGGAACAGTAAATGAAGTATACAAGGAACTCGCTAAACTAACAGGATTATCTGAAATGTCTACTAAGGAAGTTTCCAAAGCAGGATCAAAGAAGTTAAATCCTATTCAACAATTTGTCAAAATGCTATCGGATATCTTTGTTCCGATTATTCCAGCCATCGTTGCTGGCGGATTATTAATGGGAATCAATAATCTCTTAACTGCTAAGGATTTCTTTATTGCAGGAAAATCATTAATCGAAGCTTATCCAAATATCGCCGATTTGGCAGGACTTATAAATACATTTGCTAATGCAGCCTTTGTATTCTTACCAATATTAATTGGCTTCTCCGCAACACAGCGGTTTGGTGGTAATCCATATCTTGGTGCTGCACTTGGAATGCTCATGGTCCATCCCGACTTATTAAATGGTTACGGGTATGCTGATGCGGTAGCTAAAGGCGAAGTTCCAATTTGGAAGATTTTTAACTTTGAAATCGAAAAGGTAGGTTATCAGGGCTCTGTGCTTCCTGTCCTAGTTTCATCATTTGTTTTAGCAAAAATGGAAACATTTTTACGAAGAAGAGTCCCTTCTTTCCTTGATAACTTAGTTACACCATTATTATCTATTTTCATCACAGGAATTCTTACGTTCACATTAATCGGACCGATCACTCGTGGAGCGGGTAATCTGTTGACAGACGGTTTAGTTTGGTTATATGACACAACTGGCTTTATCGGCGGGATATTATTTGGTCTTGTTTATGCTCCAATCGTCATCACTGGTATGCATCACAGCTTTATCGCCATTGAAACCCAGCTTTTGGCTGATATTGCAAAAACTGGCGGTTCATTCATTTTTCCAATCGCTGCTATGTCTAACGTGGGTCAAGGTGCGGCAACGCTGGCAGTCCTTGCACTGACTAAGGATGCGAAAGTAAAAGGAGTAGCTTCTGCTGCAGGTATTTCAGCACTTCTTGGTATTACCGAACCAGCCATGTTCGGGGTTAACCTTAAGTTAAAATATCCGTTTATTGGTGCAATCGTTGGTTCTGCCGTAGGTTCCGGCTTTGTTACTTTGTTTAAAGTGAAAGCTATTGCCATGGGGGCTGCTGGTTTACCTGGAATCATTTCTATTAAACCAGGAACAATTACTTTCTATATTATCGGCATGGCACTTTCTTTTGCTGCGGCTTTCCTTGTTACTATTATTCTCGGGAAACGCGATGCGAAAAAGCAAGTAGCAGCCAACTAGAGATCTATAAAATCGGAAAGGGAATCATTAATGATTCTCTTCCATTTATTTAAGGAGTAGAAACATTATGGAGTGGACTAAAGAGAAAAGATACCGCCGAATTGAAAATGAAAGCCCTGAAGCAATGCAGGAATTAATGAAAAAGGTAAATGTTTGCCCTTGGAGGCAATCGTTTCATATACAGCCTAATACCGGTTTACTAAATGATCCAAATGGCTTTGCTTTTTATAATGGTTACTATCATTTATTTTATCAATGGTTTCCATTAGGACCTGTCCATGGGTTGAAATATTGGTACCATGTGAAATCAAAGGATCTAGTGCATTGGGAAGACGAAGGAATAGGCATTGTACCGGGGGATTTTTTCGATAGCCATGGAGCATATTCAGGCAGTGCAATTGAACAGGATGGAAATTTATATTTAATGTATACAGGGAATACACGCGATGAAAATTGGAAAAGGCATCCATATCAATGTTTGGCTGTTATGAATGAACAAGGTGATATTGAAAAAGAGAACCTGCCAGTAATCTCAACTGTTCCAAGTGGTTATACCGACCATTTTCGTGACCCAAAGGTGTGGAAGTCTGAGGATGGCCAATTTTATACGGTTATTGGTGCACAACGTGATAATTTAACCGGTACTGCTGTCCTTTATCGTTCGTCCAATTTAAAACAATGGAACTTTGAAGGGGAATTAGAAACGGAGCTAAAGAATTTTGGTTACATGTGGGAATGCCCGGATTATTTTGAACTCGGCCATCAAGGCATTTTTGTATTTTCTCCTCAAGGGCTCGAACCCCATGGCGATGATTTCCACAATATTTATCAATCGGGGTATATTTTGGGAAAGAAACTAAACCTGCCGAATAGAAATTTTGTCCACGGTGATTTTCGTGAGCTTGACCGCGGCTTTGATTTTTATGCCCCGCAAACGACACTTGGACCGGATGGGAGAAGAATTCTCATTGGCTGGATGGGGTTACCGGAAATAGAATATCCAACGGATCCTAACGGCTGGGCTCATTGTTTAACGATTCCTCGCGAATTAAAGATGAAAGATAACAAATTAATCCAACAGCCAATAGAAGAAATGAAACTGCTTCGTAAAGTTGAACAAAAAATTACGGAATTTATTGAGAATGATGTGAAAAGCTTCCCAGGTATGAATGGTACAACCTTTGAATTGTATTGTGAAATGTCTGATATTTTTGCAGAAGAATGTGGAATTGAGTTTCGGGCGAATGATACGAAAAAAACCGTAATTAAATATCATCTTGCCGAACAAAGGGTGATTTTGGATCGCAGTTATTCTGGTACGGAGGTTGGAACTGCTTACGGGACAACAAGAGCATGTCAACTTAATAGCAAAAAGATTTCGATTCATATGTTCGTAGATACCTCTTCTGTTGAGATATTTATCAATGATGGGGAAGAAGTCTTTACAGCACGGATTTTCCCAGAGTCAGATTGCGACCAAATTAGGTTCTTTGCGTCAAAAGGCAGTGCTATGTTCAATATAAAGAAATGGGATTATTGAAGAAGTAGGTGTAAATAATGGGGACTTTATTTTGTATTGGGGAAGTATTAATTGACTTTATTCCTCTTCAAAAAGGAAAAGCGTTGAAGGATGTTGAGACATTTGAACGGGCACCAGGGGGAGCGCCAGCAAATGTTGCAGCTACAGTTGCAACGTTCGAAGGAAAATCCTCGATGATTACCAAATTGGGGAAGGATGCCTTTGGAGACTTTCTTGTGGAAAAGTTAAACCAATCCGGTGTCCAAACAGATTATATTTGTAGGACGGAAGAGGCTAACACCGCATTAGCTTTTGTTTCCTTACGGGAAGATGGGGAAAGAGATTTTTCCTTTTATCGGAAACCTTCTGCTGATCTCTTGCTTACAGAGGCAGAAATAAATGGAGAGTGGTTTAACAAAGGCGACATCCTCCATTTCGGTTCAGTGGATTTAGTGGAAAGCCCGATGAAACAGGCACATAGAAAAGCAATTGAACAAGCGGAGCAAAAGGGGACATTGATCAGTTTTGACCCAAATGTTCGTTTACCCCTTTGGGAGGACCATGAGTGCTGCAGGCAAACAATCTTAGATTTTGTTCCGAGAGCTCATATTTTAAAAATATCAGACGAGGAATTGTTCTTCATTACAAAAATCAATGACGTGGAAGAAGCGATTCAATCATTATTTATAGGTAATGTTAAGGCGGTTCTATTTACAAAAGGTTCTTTAGGGGCAGATCTTTATCTAAAAAATGAAAAGTTTGAATCAAAAGGTTATCGGGTCACGGTTCAGGATACTACAGGTGCCGGGGATGCATTTATCGGTGGATTTTTGTATCAATTACTGGAAAAACAAGTAAACCAAACAAATCTTGATTCAGTATGCAGAACATATCAAAAGACACTTCTCAAATTTGCGAATGCTGCTGGGGCACTTACAACCACTGGTAAAGGGGCAATTAGTTCGATACCGACGAAAAAATTAGTAATGAAATTAATTGGGGACAAAACCGGAGGAGAAAACTAATAGATTAAAAGCTGCAAGAGAATAAGGCGTCAATTGGGTTATTGACGCCCCTTTTATTTTTATGAAGTGTTTAAGCGTTTTCAACCTTCGTTGACTTAAATGTCATTCCCCAGGCTCTTTTCATGACTGTGATCGACATCCAGAACAACAGGACAGCGATCACTGGGTGAGCGGCTGCAGCCCATGGTAAAACAGAGGTCATGTTGGCGGTGAAATAAATGACGAAAATAAGACCAAAAAGCCCGGCACTTTGCCAAATGGCCCAGCGCGGCAATCTCCCTACCAAAGACATCACTAACATTAAAATAGGAATAAATTCAAATAAATGCACAAACATTTCATGATAAGGCCAGTTTCCTT
This sequence comes from Bacillus sp. ISL-46, assembly GCF_018613205.1. Taxonomy (NCBI): domain Bacteria; kingdom Bacillati; phylum Bacillota; class Bacilli; order Caryophanales; family Bacillaceae; genus Bacillus; species Bacillus sp. ISL-46. The sequence continues at coordinate 66,662 of NZ_JAGGQR010000010.1, read as the reverse complement.
GATTCACAAAAACGGCTAAACCAGCCAAAAACACCTGTCCAATAATACAAAGCACAAACAGGATACTTAATAAAACAAAACTAATCTTTCCGACTCGCCCTTTTTGCGGCTCTTCTTTTTTCTCCATTGGTTAATCCCCCTTCAAAATAACACCAGTGAACACTCTCACTCCTGGATTCTAGTTTATCAAGATATTCATAGTTTAAATATGAGCCAGAGGCGTAATTTCGCCTAGGTCTGTAGTCTTAGCTAGGGATTTCATTGTTTGAAAAAAATAAACAAAAGCCGTTAAGGTTACTTGTCAGTTTTTTGTGGGATAGGTTTCTAAATCGAGAGATTCTTTTTGATTTCTGCAATGGTCAAGATTATATTAATTATCAACAACATAAAGTAATCTAATAAAAGAAAATTTTTTGACCCGTATCTTTTCATCCCTCTTGAAACGTTTAAAGGATAGAGAGTGCTAAAGGAGTGAAATCAATGTCACACAAGCATAGTCAGGTCAGCTTAGAAGGGAAAGTGCACGAAAATAGGGTTGAAGAGGATTTTTGGAGCGAAAATTATCCAAAACTTCAACGATATTGTCAGTTTCTCGCCCGCAATAGATGGGATGGGGACGATATCGCTCAGGAGACGTTTGTGAAGGCCTTAAGATATGGCAATCAGCAAAAGTTGACCTCTGCATTACTGAATAAAATTGCCTATAATCATTGGGTTGATTTGCTTCGAAAAAGGAAACATGAAGCAGTGGAAGCGGATCCCGATTTTGCCCATCAGACTTTAACAAATCAACTTGATGAAACAAGGGATTCGGTTGAGTTACTTTTGAAAAACTTCACCCCAAATCAAGCGATCATCTTTTTGTTAAAAGAGGGCTTTCGATACCAGATGAAGGAGATTGCAACGATATTGGATTCGACAGAAACCTCAGTAAAGTCCAATCTTCATCGCGCAAAAAAGCGTCTCGAAAAAGCAAACGAAGAGAAGCAATTTGATTCGGTTGATTCATATTGGGATGAGGAAGAAAGGGAGCTTCTTTCGGAAATATTTTATGAAGCACTGAAAAACCAAGACCCAGCCATCCTCATCCAATTTATTTCTTCACGAACAAGGAAAAGTAACGTGCCTAAACTAGTTACTGGAAAATTTTCGTCCAAACCAAATTACACTCCTTCAAGCACTCTCTGTATGGCTGCATAGCCAAATTGCTTTCAAGGAGGGATTGGGATGAGTACCATTCCATATGTAATCGAACAATCTAATCGTGGAGAACGTTCATATGATATCTATTCACGATTGTTAAAGGACAGAATTATTATCATTGGGGATGAAATTAACGAACATACGGCCAATAGTGTCGTGGCCCAATTATTATTTTTAGCAGCAGACGCACCGGATAAAGAAATTTCGCTCTATATCAACAGCCCAGGAGGTTTGACTACAGCTGGTTTTGCCATTTTTGACACGATGCAATACATTAAGCCAGATGTCAGGACAATCTGCACAGGGATGGCCGCATCATTTGGGGCGATGTTACTGCTTGCTGGAAAAAAGGGAAAACGGTACGCACTGCCAAATAGTGAAATTATGATTCATCAGCCGTTAGGTGGAGCAAAAGGGCAAGCAACGGAAATCGAGATTTCTGCACGAAGAATCTTAAAGTTAAGAGAGCATATCAATAAGATTATTTCAGAACGGACCGGACAACCGCTTGAAAAGGTGGCAAAGGATACGGATCGAGATTACTTCATGAGTGCCGAAGAAGCGAAAGAGTATGGGATAATCGATGAGATTCTCTACCCAAAATAAGTTTAATGGAAGAGATATCGTGTATTAATAAAATGCAACCCATAGAGGCTGTACTATTCTACCCTTATTCTAAGGGTCACATTTGACATTATAGAGAATCAAATTAGCTGGTTGCTTGTGTCGGGTCAAGTTCAAAATCAAGTTGGGTACAATCGTTCAAGAAAGCTGCCATTGGCAGCTTTTTTGATTGGATATGGAAATATTGAAAAAATATACTAGAACTATTCCTGCTAATAGTTTAATATATTTTCCAATAAAGAGACTGAGGGGGATTTTCTATGGATATAAAAATAGATGATTTAACGGGAGCAGAAGTGGCTGAATTGGTGGGGGAGCATCTTCATGGTATGACACTGAATTCACCGCCGGAAAGTATCCACGCATTAAATCTTGAGCAATTGCGAAAACCAGAGATTACATTCTGGAGTGCATGGGAAGGCAATGAATTAGTTGGTTGTGGGGCACTTAAAGAACTTGACGGTCAACATGGAGAAATAAAATCCATGCGAACATCTTCCTCACATTTAAGAAAGGGTGTAGCAAAACAACTTCTGCAACACATAATTGAAGAAGCCAAACAGCGGGGCTATCATAGGCTGAGCTTGGAAACGGGATCAATGGATGCTTTTGAACCAGCAAGAAGACTATATGCAAGTTTCGGGTTCCAGTCTTGTATGCCTTTTGCGGATTACATGGACGACCCAAATAGTGTATTTATGACAATGGAATTATAAGTAAGTTTGGGAGGGATATATGATGGAACACGAATTAAAAGAGGTCATCAAAAAGTGTGATATGGCCATTAAACAGGAAGATTTTGATACGCTGATGAATTACTATACCGATGATGCCATTCTTGTTGTAAAGCCTGGAATGATTGCACGCGGAAAAGAGGAAATCAAAAAAGCATTTATTGCGATTGCAAATTATTTCAATAACAGTGTTGTACCAACACAGGGGGAAATGATTATTCTAGAAGCTGGAGACACAGCATTAGTCATTTCCCAAACACTACTCGCTGCCGATAAAAAGGATTCAGAATATTCTATGGATAGAAAGGCGACCTATGTATTTAAGAAAAATTTACAAGGTGATTGGCTTTGTGCAATCGATAACTCATATGGGACCGAATTGATCAATAATTAGACATCCGAGGACAAATAAAAAGAGTTGGTTACCTCTCATACTTGGGTAATCAACTCCTTTCTTATTCAAATCTAGCACACTTGTGCCGATATGGTCGACCGATCTTCTACGTTATTTTCAATGATTGCGTAGGCTGCATTTAATTGAAAAAAAGTATTAAAATTATTATTAGATTAAACTTTTTGGGGGAATGAAATATGAGTGGAATTGCAAAAACGCCTGAACCACCGTACTACGCAGTGATTTTTGCTTCACAGAGAACTAAAGGTGACAGTGGTTATGGAAAAATGGCAGATAAAATGGTAGAGTTAGCTTCTCAGCAAAAAGGATTCTTAGGTGTGGAAAGTGCAAGGGATGAAGGGTTAGGAATTACAGTTTCATATTGGGATTCTTTAGAATCTATAAAGAACTGGAAGGAAAATTCTGCTCATAGAATAGCACAGGATAAAGGGAAAAAAGAATGGTACAAGAATTTTTCTCTTAGAGTATGCCGTGTAGAGAGACATAACTTTTTTGAAATGTGACTTTTGGCTGATTTTTGTATTAATTACCTTGATAAAATGGTGCTTTTCAGTGTAAAAAAAAGAGGTGAATAATTCACCTCCATCTTGATTGTTTAAAATATCAGTCCTGTCTATGTGGATACATTTGATGCCATTGCTGCCAGGTACCATGAGGATGATGGTGATGCCACTGCTGCCAAGGTACCCAAGGATGTTGTTGTTGCCACTGATGATGAGTGCCATGAGGATAGTGGTGATGCCACTGCTGCCAAGGCATATAAGGGTGTTGTTGGTGCCATTGTTGCCAACTACCGTGTGGATTGTGCTGATGCCACTGTTCCCAAGGCATAAATGAGGAATGTGATTGACCATGTCCATGAGTCATTAAATTCACCTTCTTTGCAATAAATTAATTCTTTATAGCTTATGCATAGTATATTTTGATGGACATATTTCCACTAAATTTAGGCTAATTCACCAATAATTCGCACTGTCAGAAGATAAAAAAATCAGCTGTGAATATATTTCAAGGTTGTGAAAACAAAATAAAAAGAACGCACATATTAGAGATGAAAATCTAACATGTTCGTTCTTATTCTTGTTTACCGCTTTTTCTTTTTTGAATTATCTACAACAAGTTTATTTTTATTAACAACCTCTATAGAAACCAGAACATGAATATTGAGATCATCAATATTCTTAACACTTTCAACTTTTGCCTTTCGACCTTTAATTTTTAACTCTTCACCTTCGGTTGGAACACGATTAAGCAGCTGAGTTAATAAAACGTTATTTTTTTCAATAAAATGAACAGCAAACATTTTGGTCTCACCTATTTCTTATGATATATGATACATAAAAAATGCTCATATAAAATATATGAGTTAAATTTAGACCAAATTACTAATACAAAAAAAAATTGAAAAATGCTGTTTACCTCAATTTTAGCTGGGGGTAATAATCGTAACTTTTCAAAATAAAAAAACTGTGTAGAATTAATATTGGGTATGTTTATTGAAAAATGAAAGATACATAAATGCGTTCGGGGGCCGACATCGGTGATTTTAAATAATGAAGAATTAGCAAGGAAAATAGAGGATATAAAAATTCAAGGGACCATGGAATACATTATTAATCGAAAGAAATTGTCACCAACTTATAATGGAGATTATTTGTCTTTAGATGGAAAGGGCACTGTGTTTCATATGGATAATTATTGTTTTGGTGTAGGCTTTGGCTTAAATGGAGATGTTTTAACCAGTGATATCGAGAGGGTAGAAAACATCATTCGGAAAAAAGATAATTGTTCAAATATACATTTAGAGTTAACTCCCTTTTCTGATCAACCATTACTAAAAATACTCCAAGAATCAGGATACACTCTAGAACAATTTCTAGCTGTTTGGGTACTCAAATTAGAGGAGTGGAATCCAAACAAAGGAAACCTAAGAAATGACGAGGTTTCAATAGTAAAAGTGGGTGCTGAAGAATCATATGAATGGGCACGAACCGTTGCCCTTGGTTTTTCAAGCGACCAGAACACAACGGAGGATTCAATCGAATCCGTAAGAGGTTTTTTAAATTTATCTCATTCAGCTGCTTTTTTATTAAAAGAAAAGGAAGAAAGTGTGGCAGGGGGATTCGTAGCAATATCTGACCAGCTCGGTGAAATGTTCTTAACTAGTACGATTCAAACACACAGAGGAAGAGGCTATCAAAATGTACTAATTGAAGAAAGAATTAAGTATGCAAAGTCTAAAGGATGTACTCATTTGACTGTGACGACAAAACCGAATAACACATCCGCTAGGAATATGGAAAGAAACGGTTTTAAATTAGCTTATAATAAGGTAATTATGAAGAGCCCGCTATTTAAGTAATCTCAAATAGAGAGGCAAAAGATTCCTTCCAAGGCTAACAGCTAGTTTATTTGACTAATATCCTTTCATTAATTATTCGTACAAAACGAACTAAATAGGAATTTATAATATAATTCCCTTGATCATTTTTCACGATAAAGTATTTGTTACGCTCCATCATTTCCACTACTTCTTGTTCAACATCTTCTTTATTAACATCTAATTCTTTTATCATTTTTTCGGTTATTATCTCATGATCAAACGTATAGCAAACTGTAAATTCCTTCAATCTAATTTTCCTTTCTGTAATTAATTGTGGTTATGAATAGAAAATCACTTCATTTTTTGCAACAATACTTCTGTAAAAAAGAAATCTACCCCTCGAATGAAGTGGGCAGAAGCCACACAAGGGGGTATCTTGTAATATCTATTTCTTCTCCACTTTGACTAACCCTTTTCCTAAATTATTCTTATCAAAATAGCATATGACCACATCATGAACGCGTATCTTATCACCCGAAAGGATGTTCTTTGAAGAAAAGATGATATCTGTTCCGTCATCACTTTTTCCGTAGTATTGCTTCCCTTTAATTTTACTAATCTTGTATTCTACCGTGGTGTACTCAGAGGAACCATTGTTTTTAGTTATAGTATTGTTAACAGGAGCAGAAGTATGATCTTTTACTAATACTAATGCTATTAAAATTGATGAGAGCACCAAAAGGATGATCACTCTTTTAATCATTGTTCTCTACCTCCTTCTATGTATTTTAAGAGAAATGATAGGAATGTAAATCCTCCTATCTTCCTTATGTCTTTATACCTATTTCTTAATTCAACCACCTGTTAAGTTTTGTGAGAAAATGTGATTTCGTTGATAAAATTTCACAAGTTATTCACATTTATACCTTGTTAGTATCTTAAAGGTATTCTAATCTTAATATATAAAAGCAATTTCAACAAATCTTGAAGGAGGTGCACAATTGTTACCTATTGAACGTCGACAGCAACTATTAACTTGGTTAAATAATGAAGGAACCCTATCTATTACAGAAATTAGCAATCGTTTACAAGTTTCTGAAATGACCGTTTATCTAGATATAAAGCCATTAATAGAGGACAAAAAGGTCATTAAAACTTCAGGTGGAATCTGCATAACACAAGAAACTAACACTTCTTCAAGCGCATGTACATATTGCTTGAAGGAATCAAATAATCGCCACCCAGTTCAAATTATAACCCACGAGTTAAGGGTAGAGCACCTTTGCTGTCCTCATTGTGGCTTATTACGATATAAGGACATAGAAAAAGATGTTTCTCAAATCATTTGTCGCGATTTCCTTCAGGATACGACCATTAGTGCAAAAATGGCGTATTTCTTACTTGACGCAGATTTTAATTTGAATTGCTGCCAGCCACAAGTATTAGCTTTTGATTCATTAAAACATGCCGATCAATTTCAAAAAGGTTTTGGTGGAATTGTTCTCCGATTCGGAGAAGCCATCTTAGAAATACAAAAAAGAATGAATGGTCAAAGTGGATGTGGATGCAATAAAAAAGAGGGATTATTGGAATGAAAGTAAGAAGGAAGCTTTTACTTTTGCAGTAATTAATCAACATAGAGGAGCAAAAATGATGAAACGTACATTGAAAAAGATTTCTAAAGTGTTTTTACCAACAGTATTAGGTTTATTATTATTCTCAAGTGTGGCAAGTGCCCATGTGACAGTAGCACCGAAAACGTCGACAACAGGTGCATGGGAAACATATACAGTTAAAGTTCCAGTTGAAAAGGATATAGCCACAACTAAATTCACATTAAAAGCACCAGCTGGAGTTGAAATTAAGTCTTATCAGCCAGTCCCTGGATGGAAATATTCCAATGAAAAAGATGCGAAAGGTATTGTAAAATCATTTACTTTCGAAGCAACAGGTGACGGAATTTTACCTGGTCAATTCCAGCAATTTACGTTTGTTGGAAAAAACCCTGAAACAGCAACTAAAGCAACTTGGGATGCTTTTCAATATTATAAAGATGGCAGCATAGTAGAATGGACAGGGGACGAAGGAGCAGATAGTCCTCATTCCATAACTGACATTGTTGCAGGCGCATCAACGGATGACCACAACGACAATGCTAAAATGGAAGAAACGAAAAAAGAAGAAACAAAAACAGTTGAAGCTAAAAAAACAGACTCTGATAACACTAATTCACTTCCGACCATCTTATCGGTTGTTGCAGCCTTGTTATCATTAGTGGCTCTTGTATTTGCCATTCGTAAAAAGTAATACCTATTAAAAAAATGACGATAAGCTTGGAATGATCCAAGTTCATCGTCATTTTTTATGGAAATTTTAATCGAGGGCTATTATTTTACGAATAAAAAAGTCTGCCCGGGGTTTACCTTAGATGCGGTAAACAGAATTACATAAATTTCAAATGTTGATCGCCATAAAATATTTTTAAAATATAATCCGCATCAGGTACATTCAATCTGTTAAAACCGATCAGAAATTCTTTATTGTCATACGGCACTTCCCTAAAAGCAACAGAAATATCACCCTGTTCACCAATCGTCACAACAGCGTATGTGGCCAATGGCTTATTATTACAGCCCAAAGAGCTTGGGTTGAGATAGAGTCGCTCCATGGATTTAAAGTGATGGATCACGTGATGATGGCCAAAACAAACAATATCCGCATTAGATGTCTGGTAAAAGGCGTCAAGTTTCTCCTCGGTTGGCTCTTTATCCACGGAGATAAATTTATTTAGTTCATTCAAATGGTAGTGAACAAAAAACAATCTTTTACCATTGTAAATCGATTCTAACGTGACAGGAATCTCGGTTAAAAACGGAATAAACTTATGTTCTAGATGGGCTGCAATCCATTGATGATGTACCTTTTCACTACCCCTGCTATAAGGCTCTCTCCCTGCAATAATATCCAAAATAGCTTCATCGTGGTTTCCCATAACAAACGAAATATCAGAACGTGAACTTAGGAGCTCAAGAACCTCATTTGTTTCATACCCAATCCCGATCAAATCTCCCAAACAATAGATATGCTCAATCTTTTCGTCCTTGTCAATCTCATTCAAAACTGCCATTAATGCCGAATAATTACCATGAATATCCGTTATGATTGCTATTTTCTTCTCCATTTTCTAATCTCCGTTTTTCCGATAGTTTACACATCTGCAAGTAATAAAATACAAATATTTGGGCCATAGGACCTAAGGGGTCTTTGCTGTATTCCTCATCCCGACTTTAAAAATCCATCTTAGAAGCGGTGGAACGGCAAAGTAAATAAAAAAGAGTCGAAAAAGTTGATAGCCGGTCACCATCGATAAATCGGCATGGACCTCATGAGCGAGAATTCCCATTTGATCCATTCCTCCAGGAGCCAAAGCTAAAAAACTGGTTGAATGGTTGATAGGGTAGTAAGCAACGAGTAATAAACTTAGCCCGATGGAGACCAAAATCATTACCATCCCACTAAGGAGCGCAAGTGTAATAATTTTTGTTTTGTGCTCCAGTTTTTCAGGCTTTAATAGCAAACCAATGTACCCGCCAATCATAAATTGAGATACATCAAGAATCGAAGCTGGTAACGCTGGACCATGCAAGCCAGATAAATGGATGACTGCTGTTCCTAAAATTGGACCTAACAAATAGGGAGTAGGAAATTTGAATTTCCGAGCAAGAAATGCACAAACCACACAAATAACAACAAACCAAATGATGGTTGGAAAAAGTGGGATAGGGGAGACTGTACCACTATTAAACAAGTCCGAAGTTGTGTTTGTCGTATTTTTAAAAAGCGGACCTAATATTAGAAAAGGAACAAAGAAAATAATCATAATCAATCTAGCTACCTGAAGAAAGGTCACCGTAGTAATATTAATTCCTTTTAATTCTTCGGCGAAAATAATCATTTGTGATAGCCCGCCCGGAATACTTCCAATCAACACGGTTGGATAATCTACACCAGTTAACTTAGAAACAACAAAAGCAATTCCAGCACAAAAACAAACAAGTAATACTGTCATCAGCAACATGGAAGGCAGTTTAGCCATTATTTCCAAAAGTGCTTCTTTTGTGAACGAGAGGCCAACCGAATATCCGACAATCACTAAACCTATGTCGCGAATGGTACTAGGCCAGTAAAACTGAACCTTTCTAAACCTTGAGCCAATTAAAACAGCTGCCATAGGTCCAAGCAGCCATGGAATAGGTGTATGTAGTGCAACGAACGTAAATCCTCCTATTAAAGCGATTAACAATGAGACACAAAATCGAATCCTTTTGTCGTCATTTGCAAATTTGATCAAGCAGAACCCTTCTATCTCTATAAATTAATTGAATATTAACAACCTTGAAGCAAGGAAACACGATATTTATGTAATTCCGCGCATAAACTATTTTATCATGGTGTGGAAATTTAATCTAAACTGGTGCATTTGAGTGAAGTAATTTTGGGAAGAATTACACATAATAATCGGGAAAGTTTACATGGAAAATATAGCTGAAAAGGAGAGTAATATATGAAAGCACCATTTATTTTAGGACTGGGTATTACCTTCTTCTTATTAGTCCCACTTGGCATGTATACAAATATCTTCCCATTCTGCGCGATTGGCTTAACTGGCGCAGGTTTATCATTCATATTAATTAGTTTAAAAGTGAAAAATGTCTGGAAGGGATTCACAAGGGTGCAAGAATTACCTTATATCGGCTCATCGGTCATGTGGATCTATCGCTTAGGGATTCTGGGACTTGGAGCTCTAGCCTTGTTCAGCGCTTCTGCGTTTTGGGCAGATTCACCGGCTTACATAAAAAAGAATTACACAATATTAGAAGGGATTCCTTCAAAAATTGTTTATGAGAAACCTTCCAAGGGTGAAATCCAAGGAACTATTACTGTAATAATCCATAACAAACGTTTAAATATATCTCCAAATCCACAATATCCAATCGAAAAAAATGTGGAAGGACGCCGTTTCCTGATTAACTACCTGCCAAACACCGAGTGGGTCATGGATTACAAAATCGAATAATAACAGAAAAAAACTAGGAAGCCCATTATGAGTTCCCTAGTTTTTTGTTTAATTAAGAAAATTAATTTACCTGACTTTGCAAAACTTCTTGTCGTTTCTCCACGATAATCAATCCACCCAATAACCCTAGTAAAGAGAAAATGACAGGAATAATAAAACCATATTGGTATCCTATACTACTTGCAGATGCGTGGAAATGGTCTAACACTTTCCCAAAAATACTTGGCAAAAGAACAGCACTTAAAAAACCGCCCATATTGGCAAAGCCAGAAACAACCCCGACTTCTTTAATATCGAAGGATTTTCTAACAATCGCAAAGGTTAAAGCACTCGCTCCATTTCCGTATCCTATAAGAAAGAAAATAATCGTAAGCATTAAGACTGGCGGCTTTCCATTCATGAAAAGGAATGACGCCCAGCATAAAAACACAATGCAGTGAACAATAACATACGGACGTTTAATCGAGTCTAAGCGGCTGGAAATCCAGCTAGTTAATGGAGCACCAATAATTGCCCCGAAAAGACCTACCATAATCAGTTGACTCGCATCTGAACGAGACAATCCATATACATGCATCCCATAGGGGACAGCCCACGAACCAATAAATCCTACATACGTTCCAACAGTACCAAAGTGACAGAAGAACGTGGCCCATGCTTGGCGGGTGGAAAAAATACGACGTAACAAAATCAGCGTTTTTTCACGAGGCTTTTTTTGTTTTTTAGGTATGGTATCGTTCCATTCAAAAGTCTTTGGTTTTTTTACTAGGACATAGTAGAGAAGTACTCCACAGAGAACTACCATAATTCCAGATGTAAAAAAGGGGGCGCGCCAACCGGATAGTGTAATCCATGCTGAAAAGGGGACGGTCGCTAGCAAAAAGCCAAAACTCCCTGCCATTCCAGCTATGCCCAGTAATCCAACAAACTCCCGCACTTTAAACCATTGACTTAGGATCAACACTAAATTAACCCAAATAGCTGAATCACCCGTACCTACCAATAATCTAGCAAAAAGAAGCACTATTTCATTCGTGGCTAGACTATAAATTAATGTACCTATTCCAGTAAGAAGCGCCCCAATCACTAGAAAAAAGTTGGGGCCAAATCGATCAGACAAGATCCCAATAGGAATTTGCAGACCAGCATAGGCAAAAAATTGAATACTTGTCAGTAATCCAATCGTAGAAGCTGTAATGTTGAAATCTTTCATCAATTGATCGGAAATTAACCCTGGAGCTGTTCGTTGACTAACAATTAATAAATACGTTAATAAAATTGATACAAAAACGACCCATCTATACTTGCTATTTTGTTTTTCCAATGTTCTCTTCTCCTGTTTGCTATAATTTCCTTATTATACTATATAAATCTTAATTAGGGTCTATCGAGACACTGGCTTTTGTTAGTGTCACTATTATATTGAAAAGTTTATTTCCGTTTTTACATTGTCCGCTAATACTAATGCACTAACTTTTGATGGGAAAGGCTCATTTTATCATGAAAATGATTTTAACCCATATACTTAGGTTACACCACTATTTAAGGGGGGATTGGTTCATGAATCAACAAACCTTAATATTGGATTTAGATGACACCTTGATTCATTGTAATAAATACTTTGTAGAATCTAGAAACAGATTTGCAAATGTGATGAAGAAATGGTTTAAATCCGTTCCGAAGCAGGAAATTCTCCAAAAACAATCTGAAATTGATATAAAAACTGTTGAAATTAATGGCTTGCATTCTTCCTTATATACGCAATCCCTTGTGGCAACCTATCGGTATTTTTGCGAAAAAACGGGGAGAAAAATGAAAGCGTCTGAACTAAATCAAGTAGAAAAAATTGGCCAAAGTGTTTTTCAAAGAAAGGTGAAACCTTTTCCTTATATGTATGAAATCTTGGATACCTTACAAGCAGAGGGGCATCAATTATATTTATTTACTGGAGGAGATGAAGAGAATCAAAAAAGAAAAATTACCCAATTGCGCTTAACGGATTACTTTGAAGAAAGAATCTTTATCTTTGAACATAAAACTACAGAAGCATTGCAACAGGTTTTAAACAAAATAAACGCAGATAAAAAGAATACTTGGCTGATTGGAAATTCACTCAAAACAGACATCAAGCCGGCGATTGAGCTTGGTCTAAATGCTATTCATATCCCAGCGGAGATAGAGTGGAGCTATAATATCGTGGATATAGAAATTGAACCAAGCGGTACGTATGCCGAATTAAAATCACTTGTTCAATTACCAGAATATATTAGAGAACAAGCATATTCTCGTGGAAAAACTAGGAGGGATTCTGTCAAAGAAATCCGGTCTCAAGAATGGGTTCATTTAAAAAAAGAGGTTCAAGCGTAAGTCAGTGAAGTCCCATTTAATGCAGAGCTGGTTCCAAGATGGAATCAGCTCTATTTTTATTTAATTAGTTGATTTCTTAGAATAGTAGTTATGGCTCATATAGAGTATAATAAACTTATCAATTGTAGTAAGGAGATACCATCATGAGCATAAAACCAAAAAAGTATAATTTTTTGCAGCGATTTGGACGTGCTTTTAAGTTTAATATTACTAAACTTCTACGGTCTCCTGGTGGAGCTAGAAAAGTATCCTTAGGATTTGCGCTGGGCCTTGGTTTGGAAATGTTGGTTCTCTCAACAGGTTCGCTTATTTATATATTATTTGTACCGATCGTCCGTTTAGCGAAAGGTTCATTACCTGCATCCATTATTGGTAATGTCATCGGGAAACTAACCCTTCTTCCAGTTATTCTGTTACCTTTTGCAAAAAAAATCGGGAAATTGATTTTTCCTATGAAGGTAAATTTAGGCCACAAGTCATCATTTTCTTTTCAAAAGTTAATTCACGGTGATCTTCATAGTCTAATAAGTATCCTTCATGGAGGCTTCCATACTTTAATAGGTATGACCATTTTTGGGATGATCCTAAGCTTTAGTTCTTACTTTATTGTTTATCATTTTTATGAAAAAGAAAAAACGAAAAGGCTTAAAAGAAGGCGCAATAAACGAGAGACACCTCTCAATTCAATCAAGCAGAATTATGTTTAATTGTTTCGAAATAGAAAACGCCTCCACTTAACATCTGAACTAGTGGAAGGTGTTTTCTTTTTTTTACTTTGATTAATCTTTTCTGATATATGTACATATTAATAGGTGAGGTGATTAACGTGGACAAGTTGAATTCAAATCCCAAATTTGATTTACATACGCATCATGATCGTTGTGGCCATGCACGCGGAAAGATTCGTGATTATATTGATGCCGCGATCGAGCGAGGGCTAAGTGTAATCGGGATTGCCGATCATTCCCCTTACTTTAGTAGTGACGAAGATCATCTCCGTCCCCATATCGCGATGGCAAAAAGTATGTTTCCAGAATACGTCAACGAAGTACTGCAGCTGAAACAAGCTTATAGCGATAAAATCGAGGTGCTTCTTGGAGTGGAATCCGATTTCTTCCCTGAGTCAGTGGAGATTTATCGTTCCTGTTTTGAGCCGTACCCTTTTGATTACATCATTGGTTCGGTTCACCATGTGGACGGGGTGAGTATTTTTAATAAAAAGCGCTGGAATGGGCTAACAGAACAAGAAAAAATCAGAACGAAAGAAAATTATTATTCGCTTATTGAGCAATCGGCTCGAAGTGGGATGTTTCAAATCCTCGGCCATATTGATGCCATGAAAGGATTCTATCCTGCCTTTTCATCCATCCAGACAGCTGCAGTTGAAAATACCATTAAGGTGATTGGAGAAAATGATATCGCGATTGAAATCAACACATCCGGAAAAACAAAAGACGTTGGCGGCTGGTATCCGTCGGATGATATTTTAGAGCTGGCACTTCAATATGGTGTGAAGGTAACGTTTGGATCGGATGCCCATGATCCACATCGAGTAGGGGACGAGTTTGATCAAGTTCAACGGCGCCTTAAGGAAATCGGCTTCAAGGAATGGGTTTATTTTAAAAATAAAGAGAGAGTCACAGTCAGAATTTAGGAAATCCATGCTCCGCATATTTATTCTTGAATTACAAACACTACCAGTAAAAAGGCGGTGTAATCATGGATAAAGAGAAAAAAAATGTACCACAAGAGTTTCAAAATAATGTAAATGATCATAAAAATAGCAAAACAAATCTTACAGCTAACTTAGAGGATAATGATATTCAGCCAGACAGCGCCATTATCACTGGTGGCGGAGATCCCAATCTTTCACCTGATGCGGGAAGACCTCTAATATAATCTCAGGGGATTAATTTTTCTGGTCAAAAAAGCACCTTCTCACATTCATTTTGCGAAAAATGAATCGTGGAAGGTGTTTTTTGGGGTTTTAAGAAGTTAAGGAAATAATTCTTCCTTCGGTTCTATACGGAACTTTTTCTGTATTGATGTTTAAATTGATAAATCATTTGCTCCGAAATGGCTGTATAACCGGCCAAATTTGGATGGACGCCATCAGGGGAAAGATTTTGCAGGTGGTCCCCGTTAATGACCTTTGTTGTTTCAATGACAATCGACCCAGGGACTTTATGAGCAACCTCATATATATTAACATTCCATTTTGGCAGCATTTTATCTGCCAGAGGGTACAGTTGGTCATCTGGTGATAATGGATTATACAATTCTAAGAATACAATTGTAACCTTGGGATTTAGCTTGGTAATTCTCGATGTAATATCAGACAAATTTTTCGAGAAGGTGGTTTGCAATTGGTCATAGCTTTGAATGACGGTACGAAAATTTTGCCCGTTTGCCATTCGAAGAATATCATTGCCGCCCACATTAATTGTGACAATGTCGGATTGCTTGATCGATTCATCAAATCGACCCTCTTGAACCAGGTCATTTAATTCACTACTGGTGATCCCATTGATTCCTTGATTTTGAAATTCAATTTGTTTTGCGGTTTGTTCTGCCAATTTGCTAGAAAATAGACTGCCAAAATTTTCATTCTTTCCTGCACCGACTCCACGTATAATAGAATCACCAATCGCCAAATGGTGAATCTGAGAAGTTTTAGCATTTCGATAATAATTGAGATAAGAGATTTGGTCAGAACTCTTATTAACCACCGCAACCGCGTGTTTTTTCATTTGGTGGATTTGGTACTGAGGATAATAAAACCACGCAGAAATACCAAGGCCAATGAGCAATACAAAAACTATTAGATATTTTACTATTTTCATACCAACCACTCCTTGAATATTCTATTATAACAAGAATAACAAGTGAAAATAAGTAGGAGTTGATTTCCAGTTAAAGTAAGGTAAATAGAGATACAATTGAAAAATTGGGTTGAACCTAGAGGGTTAATGAAACGAGTATCGAAATAAGTAAAGACAAGTTGACACCGCCATTCTGAGCCGAGGGGGTTTGAAAATGAGTTTAAGACATAAAACACTGGAAGAACTAGAGGATTTGGAGGCAGAACTGTCTGCCCGTGAAGCAGAACGAGGTTCTAACAATTACACAATGAAGATTAATTTATATGAGGAAATGTATCGCAAACTTCAGCACCTTGTCCGACAGAAAAATGATGATTATACTAGTTCGTTAGAATACGTTAAACGAAAGCTGATATACTGCCTAATCAATTATGGCACGTATTTGAAAACCGAATATCAAAAAGATGATCGATTGGCGGCAAAATGCTTAGAGGAAGCTATGAAATATGACCATACAAATCCTATCTCACCATACCGCCTTGGTTTTTTATCGTATAAGAATCAAGCATATTCAAAGGCGACTCAATATTTCCAAAAGGCGATCGAAAATCAGAAGTATTATCAAAACAATCAATATAAACTAAATAGCCAACAACAGGTTAATGCTTATTTGTATTTGACGAATAGTGCACTCCATATCGCCAAATCCACTTATGAAGAAATGAAACAACTGCCTGCTTCGAACGATTTAGAAATTCCAAATCACGGGTTCTCTCCTCTCTTTAAAAGGCTGCTAGAAAATGATCAGTACCTCCAATCACATGCTTTTTATAAAATTAGTCAGACAGAAAAAACTACCTGTTCAAAAGAGGAATGTGAGGATCTAATTAAATCTAAACCATTTGAAACGATTATTTTATATTTTAGTGACCGAAATATTTCTGTATTTTTTGAAGGAGAAGAAACCTCGCTTACTCAAGATCAAGGGAATATGCTGAGTTATTTTCTGTTAAAAAGTGCAGAAGAAGACCCGCGACGAGAAATGCATTCTCAGTCGTTGAGAGGATTGAAACGAATACGTATATCCAAGCTGTAAACAGATTAAGAAATAGGTTAAGGAATGCAGGATTTCCCTCAATTATCCAAACCACAAGATACCAAGAGGAAACCGCCTACTTCTATAATGGTGCGTATCGATTTTACGTCCTATACAGGGTCGATGAAGAAATTGAATATGCTTAAAGTGCGATGACATAGCTGTCATCGCACTTTTCGTATACTTAGACCATCAGAAAAAAGGAGATGGTTACATGAAGAATTGGAATCAATTATTTATTCGTCACGGTTTTATGGTCGAGGAGATTCGTCCCAATGTCTTTGAGAGTCTAAGAGAAACGGAGGAAAACGTTGCATTTTTGATTGAAAGCTTTGAGAAACTTTCGATTTCATTTGTGTTAGAAAAAGGTCTCTTATCGGTTACGAGCCCAGTTATCGCAGAAGAAATCTGGTTGGCTTATGTTGATTTTAAGTATCGAGGACGGGGGGAAGGATTATGGTTTCGTCCTGGGTTGGATCAGCCAAAGGTGAGGGAGCTAGATACGTATATAGCAGGTATGGTCAGGCAATTGAATCGACTTGGCTTTTATACCAACTCTTGCTGTGATGGCCATGAAAAAAGAAGTCCTTCGATAGGTTTTACAAATGAGGTTGATATGGAAAAGGTCATTGAGGTCCTGATAGCAGCGGGTGTTCCTCGGATATTAACTAGAAATCGTGTCATTTCTTTGAATATCTCGAGAAAATTACTTCTTGATATCACAGAAAAGCTTTCTGCTATTCAACAAGATTGGTTAGAGAAAGGTATAGTATTTATTCGAAAACAGTTATTTTTGATTCAACTTGAACAGCTTTTATCGATAGCTGGAGAAAGTGGGAATGAATCGAAGGTGCGCCAATATATCATCGAAAAACTACGTTATCATGTAGATTATATGACCGTTGACAATACCGGAAACCTTCTTGCACAAAAAACTTATGGAAATGGGCATGGACCTACAATCTTACTCAACGCTCACATGGACACAGTTGACCGAATTGAACCGGACAGAACGATTGTTAAAAATGGAGAAATATGGTCGAGTGATCATGGGATTTTAGGTGCAGATGACCGGGCAGGGGTTGCCGTTCTATTAGAGATGGCTCAACGTTTACAATCATCTGGTTTTAATGGTCGAGTCAAATTCATATTCACTGTCGAAGAGGAGATCGGTCTCATTGGTGCAAGAAGCATCGATGAAACCTTCTTGTGGGATGTGGATGCCGCGATCGTCGTAGACCGGCGTGGAACGGGTGACATTGTTACATCTTGCGGCGGCTACCAACGTTTTTGTCATGAGAATTACGGGAATTTCTTTGAGGAAGCAGCAAAACAGATAGGTTTACTTTGCTGGAAAACAACAATCGGTGGTAGCAGTGACACCAGAATCTGGGCAGAACATGGTATCCAGAGTGTTAATCTTTCAGCCGGTTACAGGAATGAACATACGGAATTTGAGACGCTTGATGTGGAGGCGTGCTACAACACAGTTTCATTAATCACTAAAGTATTTAATGAGGCGAGAAATTTACAAAGGACATTTAGGAAAATAGAAATTTTGGAGAACGTTAGGAGTGAAGTCAGGTGAAAAAACAGTTTGTTTTCGTTTATGGAACATTAAGAAAGTTTGAAAGTAATGATCATTTGCTCAGAGATGCAAAGAAAAAAGGGGCTGCCGAAAATTTATTCGGCAGCTGATTCCTCTTATTTAAACATCCTGTTAACAGAATTCGTAAAATCGTTCCACAGGCCATTTCTGTTTGTTCCAGTACGAATATCATTTGAATAGTTTGTCATTTGGCCGAACGTATCTGTTTCGTAAGAAACATATACGTTGTCAATATTTCGATCCGCTGCACGGACCTGATCGATGATTTTCTGATCAAGTTTGGTGTTAGTCCCACGGGTCCCAGTAGTAGTAGTTCCGCGATTATTTCTTATTCCATTGGTAACCGTGTTGTCAAGATTGCCGGTAGTAGCACTCATATTTGTAGAGCCATTGGTTCCTGTTGTGCCGGAGTTATAGCCATTCCCATAAGTAGCATTCATATTTGGCCCCGTCCCAGTTGTGCCTTTATTGGCGCGGGTGCCGTTTTGAATATTATTATTTAAACGAACGGCCACATATGCATCATTATTTCGAATGATTACATGGGCTTGGTCAACTTCTTTCAGGCTTTCTACATTATTAATGGCACGACCTGAAACACGTAAATTTTGGTTCGAAACATTCCTTACGTTTACACCATTGATGGCATTGTTTCTAACATTGTTTACTCCCATATTGCCTGCATTATTGTCATTCAATGCATTTTTATTATTATTTGCGCAACCAGTTAATCCTAATAAGGTAGTTGCTAAAACAAAAGTTACCCAACTTTTTTTCACCACAGAAGTCACTCCCTTAAAAATGGTCTTACAAATATATAGTGACCAATTAAAGTCGAACTATGCGAGTCAAAGAGCAGGTAAATTTATAATTAGAAAACCCCAACTAAAAAACCGTTTCCCCAAGTAGAAGCACCGTTAACTGTTCCTTTCTAAGCTGCTGCTTTTCCCACGCACGGATTAATCGTTCCAAGGCTTCTGGTCCCGTGTCGTCTGCTAACCGATATGTGCCATAATGCATCGGGACGAAGTTTTTTGCCTTTAATTCAATGAATGCTTTCACACTGTCTTCTGGTGATATATGGGCAGGCGCCATGAACCATTCTGGCTCAAAGGCACCAATCGGCATAAACACCGTATCAATGGTAAATCGTTCGGCTATTTGTTTAAAACCACTAAAATAGCCGGTATCGCCTACAAAATAAAGCGTTTCATCTCGTGTTTGAAAAATCCAGCCACCCCAATGAGATGTATTCATATCCTTCAGCGACCTTCTTGTCCAATGCTGAGCGGGGACGAAATGAATAGTTACTCCCTCATGTTCCGCGCTTTCCCACCAATTCATTTCCATTACCTTCTGATAGCCTTTTTTGTTAAAAAGGGACTTCATACCCGCTGGAACAAAGTATTGGGGATTCCCATTTAATTTTTTTAGTGTGGGGAAGTCCAAATGATCGTAATGACCGTGAGAAATTACAACCACATCAATCTCTGGCAGATCTGCTAACGAGAGGCCCGGTTCCGTTAATCTTTTTTCTAGTCCCATCCGCTTGGCCCAAACAGGGTCCGTTATTATATTCATCCCATTTATTTGAATCAAAAAGGTGGAATGTCCAATCCAAGTATAAGAAGTCTGGCTCCTGTTCTCATTTAATTCTCTCACTTTTTTAGAAGGACACTGTTCAATGTTTACGGATAAATCTTTCACTTTCTTCCTTCGTTCACTCTGCCATTTCCTCATGTCCTTAAACGATTTGTAGCTCTTCACATTATCCAAATTAGTATATATCTTCATTAATAATCACCGATTTTCTTTTGAACTTTTTTATAACCAAATCATTGATATTTAAGTAAAGGATACCATGTATCAAAGCATTTTTAAAAAAATTTATGATCAATTAATCAAAGTTGTCTTTCGTATATGGCATAACTGGGAGACCTTGCATGTCCGACGTTTTTCCATGTCAGAATCTTTTTGTAAAGCTGAGTAAATAATAACCGTTAACCTCAGTTTACAAAATAAATGGTAGGGAGAAAAACCTTAATGGAGAAAAAGCGCAAAGGACTGTCCGCATGGCAACTCACAATGATGGCCTTAGGAAGTGTAATTGGCGGGTCCTTTTTTCTAGGTTCATCAATCGCCATTCATGCAGCAGGGCCCTCAATATTAATATCCTATATTTTAGCAGGTGGATTGGTATATTTAATTCTTTACGCTTTGTCAGAAATGACTGTAGCTAATCCTACAACAGGTTCTTTTAGTAATTTTGCATCACGAGAACTTGGGGAAGGGACGGGATTCGTTGTTGGATGGCTGTATTGGACAGGTACAGTTTTATCCATGTCTAGTGAAGCAACAGCTATATCGATACTAATTAGGGAATGGGTTCCAAATGTATCAATAGGCTTGCTAGGAAGCGCGATTATCATAGGTGTTACGCTGCTTAACCTTTTAGGGGCTGATAAGATTGGTAAGCTCGCAAGCGGTCTTTCTGGTGTAAAAATATTTGCGATTATTTTTTTCATCCTTACGGCATTAGTACTAATTTTCGGAGTACTTCCAGGGTCCCCGCCGGTTGGTGCTGGAGAGTTGAGGACAGAGCCAATCATGCCAGGAGGAATAAAGGGGATTGCCGGAAGCATGCTCCTCGTGATTTTTGCCTATGCAGGTTTTGAAATCATTGGATTAGCCGCGACGGAAGCAGAGAATCCGCGAGATACGATTCCAAAAGCCATTCGTTATACAGTGTTTTCTTTGGTCGGATTGTATATCGTCTATGCTGCAGTCCTACTGCCACTCATCCCAACAGCCTCTCTGAATGAAAGTGTAAGTCCGATGGTCTCCTCGCTTAAAAGATGGGGTATCGGTTGGGCTGGGCGGGCCATTAATCTGGTGTTAATTTCGGCCATTCTATCGGCCATGCTGTCATGCATATTTGGTCTTGGACGAATGATCAGGTCGCTCAGAGATGAAGGGCATGCGCCGAAATGGCTTCAGGATGATCAGGACGTACCTTATAGAGGGATATTATTTTCGGGATTTGCGATGCTTGTAGGATTAGGTTTTGGGCTCTTGTTTCCGAGAGTTTACTTGGTTTTAATCACCACGGGCGGCTTCGCTTTAATTTTTACCTATATTGTCATAATGGCCAGTCATATCCGCTTTCGCAAAAGGAATGGCTGTCCCCCAGAAGGAATTTGTCAAATGCGCGGTTATCCGTACACTTCTTGGATTGCGTTAATAAGCATGATCATAGTCCTTATGTGTATGCCGTTTATTCCCGGGCAGGGAGTTGGTTTGGTAGCAGGGATCGTAATGGTTGTCTTATATTCTTTGATTTATTACGTGATGAGATTTAGCACTAGGTCCAAAGTACAAAATACGACAAGAAAAGGAAAACCGATTATGAAAAAACAACCAAGTTTTGTGCCTGAATTTTCTGAGGAACTGAACGGAAATACCAATGAACAAGAGATTCTCTCGCAAAAAAACGATTCGCACAAATCACAGGATTTGCTCAAGGGCAACCCAATCAAAGATAATGACGAAATGTTTGAGGAAGAAGAGAGAGAAAGAGAACACTACGATGGATGATAGATATCATTAGGTGCGATGCTTCTATTTAAGAAGGATCGCTTTTTCTTTTTAATGCTGGGCGATAAAGAGAAGCATTCGCGGTAAATGGAAGAGAGGTTACATTGACCAAGTAACGAAAAAATGAGCATCCGCGGTAAATGAAAGAGGGTTACATTGACCGAGTAAGGAAAAAATGAATAGCCGTGGTAAATGAAAGAGGGTTACATTGACCGAGTAACGAAAAAATAAGTATTCGCGGTAAATGAAAGAGCGTTACATAGAAGGGTAAATTGGATGTGAGTGTGGAGAAACCTTTACATTAGAAACGGTTATTATGAACTGTCCAAAATGTGAAATGACCTATGCAGTAACACCTTGTGGGTCACATGATAAATACAATATTAAACTTGCTGGCATAAAGTACGCATAATATTAGACAATTAAAAATAATGTCATATCCATCATGATTTTTGCCTTTTGAATTAAAAAGAATAGGTTGCTTCTGCAACCTTTTTTTTTGAGCAAACAAGCAGAGAGTTTAATATGAATAAGTGTCCGAAAGAGTACTAAATAGACAAACTAATGCCATGCTGTTATGATCACGCCGAGAGCAATAAGGGCTATGCCAATTACATTTACCAAACTAAGCTTTTCCCCGATAATTACCGGGATTTCCCCTAAATTCCCCTCGAAAATGAACACTCCCATTAAAAAGATTGCCATAATGATGGCCCTAATGGCCGTCGCAGTGTTGGCATCAATATTTTGTAAACCTAATTTTCCAAATACGGACACTAATGCAGCTGATGTAGCTGAAAGTAGAGCAAATACAAGTCAGGACATATCCACTCACATCCTTCTTTTTCTATCAATCTACTGTTTCGACTTTAGGAACACTAATCCCCTTACTATGGATTTTTTAATTAACTTTTAATATTGCATTAATACAATTTTTAGGTTATCAGACTATACTTTACCTGTATCAATATATTGAAACTTTTGATAAGTGATCATCGAATATAGAAAGATATAAAGTAAAGGAGTAAAAAGGAAATTCATTAAAATTCTTAAACTGTCTGATAATTTGGAGATGCACATAAACAGGTAGCAAATGTCATAAATGAAGCAAACGATGATATTAGTTTACGAAGAAATTTATATAATGTGGTGAAAAAATGTTTAATTTTTGGAAAAACGCTAATCAAGAGAAAAAGCATTTATATTTTGCAATACTTTTATTGATAGTTTACGTTTCGCCCTTATTTATTTTAGGGGAAAACGCCCATATTAGGATTCATGATAATTTAGATTCTAACATTGCCTGGTACAAAGTGTTGAAAAATAGCGGACAATTATTTGGCGGAATTAACAGTACAATCCCGCAAATTATTAATGGCCTGCCGCGAAATGCTTTTGGAACCGAATTCAGCGGGATTCAATGGCTGCATAACTTGTTTCCATCCATGCTCGCGTATTCCATAAGTCAATCGATTACAAGAGTGTTTGCCTTTTTAGGTATGTATCTACTTCTAAAGAAGCATTTTGTAAGAGATGAAGAAGCGTACCTTATCCGTGTATGGGTATCGGTGGCTTTTGCCCTGACCCCATTTTGGCCGTCCGGTATGCTTAGTACTTTGGGAATGCCACTTGCATTATGGGCTTTTTTGAATATTAGAGAGGGTAAACATACCTGGAAAGAGTGGCTCACTCTTATATTGTTACCTTTCTATTCTAGTTTTGTGTTAGGATTTTTCTTCTTTTTATGTTTCATGGGGTTATTGTGGCTAAGAGATTTTCTTGTGAAACGAAAAAGCAATTGGTGCTTCTTTTCCAGTATCGCACTAATGACAGTTATTTATTTACTGATAGAGTATCGTCTTGTTTACTCGTTAGTGTTTCCCGAAGCACCAACCAGCAGAAATGATTTTGTTAATTCAAAGCTTGGACTTTGGCGCACCATCCGATTAGTTTTTAAAAACTATTTTTTAGGCCATACACATGTATTAACACTTCACACCTTAGTAATCGTCCCTCTTTCTTTTCTAGTTCTATGGATGTTGAAAAATAAAAAAAGAAACTGGTTAGAAAATCGCTATCTTTATCTTTTCATGTTTAATATCGTTTTATCCGTTTGGTATGCTTTTTGGTTTTATAAAGGCTGGGAGCCGCTAAAGGAGCGCGTCTCACTCTTAAATACATTCAACTTTGCAAGATTTCATTTCCTAAGACCGTTAATCATTTACCTCATGTTTGCAGTTGGTTCCTATTTACTTTGGAGGATGGGAAAGAATTGGCGGAGATTTGTTAAAATATGTCTCATTGTTCAGATTTTCGTCTTGTTTGCAGCAAATGATGAAATTGTCTACAGGAGTGCTGGAAAGCCCTCTGTAAAGCAATTCTATTCGACAAGCCAATTTCATGAAATTAAAAAATATATCGGTAAACCCCAAAGTAGTTACAGGGTGGCAAGTATAGGACTCCACCCGGCGATTGCTCAATATAATGGTTTTTATACACTAGATACCTATAATAATTTCTATCCCTTAGCTTATAAACGAGAGTTTCGGAAAATTATTTCGAAAGAATTAGATAAAAGTCCTACCTTGAAGGAATACTTCGATGAATGGGGCGGCAGATGTTATCTTTTTGTCGCAAAATTAGGTAAAAAATATGATTTTAAAAAAGATTCAAAGGTAAAGATTGACCATTTACAACTTAATACAAAAGTATTTAAAAAGATGGGCGGACAATATATCTTCTCAGCAGTCCCTATCTTAAATGCGGATGAAAATGGGCTTGTATTCAAAAAGGCCTTTGAGCAAAGAGATTCTGCCTGGAAAATTTACCTTTACCAAGTCAAATAATGTGGTTACAGGAGTGATTCCATATGAATAAACCGGTGTTAACGATTGTGGTCCCTTGTTTTAATGAAGAGGAAGTATTAGCTGAAACGTCGGCACAATTATCTTCTGTTTTATTTGAATTAATGGAGGAGTCGCTTATTTCAATAGACAGCAAGATCCTCTTTGTAGACGATGGCAGCAGGGATCGGACCTGGGAATTAATTGAAGTGGAAAATGAAAGAAATCCAAATATAAGAGGATTGAAGCTTGCTAGAAATGTTGGTCATCAAAATGCACTCTTAGCTGGATTAGAGATAGCCTCTAAGCAATCAGATTGTGTCATTTCAATCGATGCGGATTTGCAGGATGACATAAAGGTCATCCATCAATTTATTGAAAAGTTTTGGGAAGGACAGGATATTGTCTATGGTGTAAGGGATAGCCGAGAGACGGATACGTATTTTAAGCGGACAACTGCTTTAGGTTTTTATCGGATGATGGAAAGAATGGGGATAAAACTTGTCCCAAACCATGCAGATTTTCGTCTTATGAGTAAACGTGCTTTAAATGAGCTATTAAAATATAAAGAAACAAACTTATTTCTTCGTGGACTTGTTCCACTTGTAGGTTATAAATCCACAAAGGTCTACTATGACAGAAAAGAGAGATTTGCTGGAGAATCAAAATACCCACTAAAGAAAATGCTTGCCTTCGCATTTGATGGAATGACATCCTTTAGTGTCGCCCCAATTCGATTTGTCACATTTATTGGATTTATGGCCGTGTTAATAAGTGCCATAGCAGAGGGCTATGCGATAACCCAAGAAATATTAGGTCACACTGAATCCGGATGGACTTCTTTAATTATTTCCATTTGGTTTGTTGGAGGTTTACAAATGTTGGGTATTGGTATTATTGGAGAATATATCGGTAAAATCTATCATGAGGTTAAAAGACGGCCAAGATATGCTGTTGAAAAAGACTTATACTCGCGTTTAGTAGTGGAACAACTGCAAAAGGCAGCAGTTGAAAAATAGGAGAAGCTATGAAATATTCATTCGTTCGCTTTATTATAGTAGGAATTGTTAATACTGTGGTTGGGTTATCCGTTATGTATCTTCTTTTACATCTACTTGGACAGTCCTATTGGATGGCCACTTTTGTTGGCAATTCAATTGGAGCCTTTGTTAGTTTTATTTTAAATAGAAATTTTACGTTCAAAAGCCAAAATTCAATGTCAAAGAGTGCGGTCCGCTTTGTAATTGTTATCTTGTGCTGTTATTTCCTTTCATATGAAATGGGAAGGCGTTTCGTGGTAGACATGTTAAAAAATAATGACTTCATCCCAAAGAATATTCAAACTGATCTCTCAGTCCTAGTTGGTACTTGTTTGTACACGGTATTAAATTATTTAGGACAAAAGCTATTTGTGTTTTCAAAAAAGGATACCGCTATATTCAGTACTGATTCAAAATAAATAAGAAAAAGAGGAGAATTTTAAATGAGTTATTCAGGGGATATACAAAATCCATCCAGTGGCCGTCAAATGTTGAATAATGATCCAGAAGTTACAATCTTCTTCTGGATCATTAAAATTTTGGCAACCACGGTGGGGGAGACAGCTGCAGACTTTTTGAACGAGCAATTGCCACTAACCCAATCAGTACAGCAAACATTGCACTACAAATTCAAGCTATATGCAGTGCTGTCCTTCTGGATTGCCTATGTCTTGGACCCGTCCATTCGGCGCTTCTCTTGGTGATTTCCTGTCACAGTCTCAAAAAAACGGTGGTCTTGGTTTGGGTACGGTGGGAACCAGCACAATCTTCCTGATAACCATCTTGGGATTGCTTACCTACCTAACTAAGACGAAGATCGACTCTCCGAGTATAGTAGAGAAGTAGAACTTGTCTTGGTACAATATTACAAGTTTATTAGGGAAAGAAAATGGACGTTACGTGATTATATTATTCTTGTGATATTATTGCCGGATATTTAACGAGCGGATTTTGGTAACAGTTCCATTTGGTTTTTCCAATACTATGAAAAAAAGGTTACACCAAGAAATATAAACGAGGAGAATAATGGTGAAAATTATAATGGAGTAGCCATACTCCTTTTCAATTTTGATCTTATTCGCTTTTTCTTCACAGTATTGGAATTACTTTATAGAGATCGTACATGTTCTACCCTTAGATTAAATCAGCTAGGATCGTTTTCATCCAGAGACAAAACAGTTACATTTGTTGAATCCCCATTTTCAATTTCTGTTTGAGTGGCATCTCTATTTAGTACATCCTCTGTATCCATACCTTCTGCAATAGTTGGATCTCCTTTTGAATATGTATCTTTTTTCATTTTAGATTCTCCTTTAAATCGGTTTGAGTAATAAATAACACTATTTTATTGTTTGCAAAAATAATTAATTTATTTTATTAGTTGGATAACATTTAATTCAAAGAGAAAAGCACCCTATTTAGAGTGCTTTCCATAATCATATTTACTTACTGAACAAACTTCTAACTCCTTTATAAATTAAGACGAGTGAGAAGATTAAAACAGTTAGTATACCAATGATATCAGTGATTGGGGAAACGCTTTCAAGAAATGAATCAGCTAAGGGAACTCTAATAAGTGCGAAACCAGATAAAATTGTAGCAAGAAATAAAAAAATTCGATTATCCATTTGGTTTACCCTCCTTCCGATGCGATTGATAAAATATATGTCAATATTGTTACGGATATGTCAATTGCGTAAAAAATATAATTACAAAAGAAATGTGTAGAAGTGAAATGATTTTAGAAATAAGGAGGAAGAATGAACCAATAAAACTCAATTTAAGTCTAAATGTAAAATTGACATAATATTTTCATAAATTGCACATTTAAAAAGCCAATTAATATGATATGTTATACAAAAATAGTTCCCAAAATGGTGGGTGTGAATCTGGCTAACTTTTATGATAAATTACCGCTCGATGTACTTGCACAATTTCTTTATCATATTAATAAAAAAATTGAAAATGGCATACTTTCCAAATCGTTGAACTATGAAATTGAACTCATCAATAATTGCGTTAATAAAAAGGGATTAAGTATTACAGAATTAGATAAATATTTAATTAAATAGTTGGTTTTTAATTTAAATGAGAGTTGGGTTTGCAGCCTTTTTTCATATTCCCATTAGGAAGAAAAGCGTATTAATATGCCGAAATTCGGAGGTTAACCATGTTTATTAAAACCTTAGAAAATACAGAAGTTAGCTCAGTCATTTTTATTAGAGATTATTTGCAGTTTTATTTTGAAGGTGAACAGATTAATGGAACCTTGACTACATATTCATTGCCAGTTTCAGTCGTGAATGGCCGATATTTTGAAAGCGCCTCATTAGGATATCGAGATTCTTTATGTTCTCTTATTAACCATCAAGTAAAGAAGTCGAAAATTATTAGTGATCAAAATATTGTTTTAACATTCGATAATGATGATAGGTTAGAGGTTTCATTAAAAAAAGAAGATCGTAGTGGACATGAGGCAGCAATGCTCCGGGTCAATAACGAGATTGCAGTTTGGTAAAAACGCTCTTCATAAAACGGAAGAATAAGCTGCCTTTATTGGTGGCTTTTTTTCACTTTGTTAAAAGATTTGTGAAATAAAAATAGATACTTATTGACACGACAACGTGAAATATGATATTTAAATATATGGATTAGCACTCAGGTGGTGAGAGTGCTAATAGGTGCTGATTTACTTTTTAGATAATCTAAATCAGTTTTTACATATTAAGAATAGAAAGGGGCTTTTTCTATGTCGAAGATACAGTTTAAAGCAGAATCTAAACGATTACTAGAGATGATGATTAACTCCATTTATACTCACAAAGAGGTATTTTTAAGAGAGTTAATTTCGAATGCCAGTGACGCCATTGATAAAATTTATTACAAAGCCTTAACTGACGATGCTTTAAGTTTTGATCAATCCAATTATTATATTAAATTAGAAGCTGACAAAGAAAACCGTACACTTAAGATTATCGATACAGGGATCGGGATGACCAAAGAAGAACTGGAAACAAATCTTGGGACGATTGCCAAAAGTGGTTCCCTAGCATTTAAAAAGGAAAACGAATTAAAAGATGGCTATGACATTATCGGTCAGTTCGGAGTAGGTTTTTATGCTGCTTTTATGGTTGCTGACGTAGTTACTGTGATTAGTAAAAATTTAGATAGTGATGAGGCTTTTAAATGGGAATCCACAGGTGCTGATGGATATACGATTGAGCAGGTAGAAAAAGATTCAGTTGGGACAGAAATTATTTTAAAGATTAAAGAAAATAGTGAAGATGAAAACTATGATGAGTATTTAGAGGAATATCGCTTAAAAGCGATTATCAAGAAATATTCAGATTTCATCCGTTATCCAATCAAAATGGATGTTACCAACAGAAGACTCAAGGAAGGCAGTGAGTCCGAATACGAGGATTATCAAGAAGAAGAAATTATCAATAGCATGGTTCCAATTTGGAAAAAAAATAAGAGCGAGCTTACCGATGCAGATTACGAGAACTTTTATACCGAAAAACGCTACGGTTTTGACAAGCCAATTAAACATATCCATATCAGTGTCGAAGGGACCATTAGATATAATTCAATCCTATATATTCCTGAAAAAACTCCGTTCGACTTCTATTCGAAAGAATTTGAAAAGGGCTTAGAACTCTATTCCAATGGGGTTCTGATCATGGAAAAATGTGCTGACCTGCTGCCAGACCATTTCAGTTTCGTTAAAGGGATGGTCGATTCCGAAGATTTATCTCTTAACATTTCAAGAGAAATGCTCCAGCATGATCGCCAATTGAAGCTGATTGCTAAAAACATTAACAAAAACATCAAAAGCGAATTACTAAGCCTTCAAAGGAAAGAACGAGAAAAGTATGAAGAATTTTATCAATCCTTCGGTCGTCAGTTAAAGTACGGAGTTTATAATGACTTCGGTGCAAACAAAGAATTATTACAGGACCTGATCATGTTCTATTCTTCTAAAGAGAAGAAACTGGTTACGTTAGATGAATATGTATCAAGGATGCCAGAAGATCAAAAATATATTTATTACGCTTCCGGTGAATCGATTGAACGAATTGAAAAATTACCACAGGCCGAATTCGTTTCTGAAAAAGGCTATGAAATCCTTTATTTCACTGAGGATATCGATGAGTTCGCAATCAAAATGTTAATGACCTACAAAGAAAAAGAATTCAAATCCATCTCAAGTGGTGACCTGGGAATCGAAGGGGAAGAAAACAAGGACGATTCCGAATCAACAGAGACGGAAAACAAAGAACTCTTTGACTATATGAAAAATATTTTAGCGGATAAAGTGAAGGATGTAAGGATTTCAAAAAGGTTAAAGTCCCACCCGGTCTGCCTGGCAACTGAAGGGGAAATATCGATTGAAATGGAAAAAATTCTTGCTGCGATGCCGAATAACCAAAATATCAAAGCGGATAAGGTCTTAGAAATCAATAACAATCACGAAGTCTTCCAATCATTAAAAGAAGCATTTGAAAACGATAAATCAAAATTAGATCTCTATACCAAGTTATTATACAATCAAGCACTATTGATTGAAGGATTACCAATTAGTGACCCAGTAGAATTTACGAATGATATTTGCAAAATAATGGTGTAATCTTCTAATGAACTGGCCGTTCTCGCATAAAGTGAGGGCGGCTTTTTAATTTTCATAGGCAAGTATCTGAAATGGTAATATTTAGATCATTGGCGACAGAAATCTAATAAAAATGGCTAATATGGTATCCTATAGGGCTTATTGGCAACAATAATCCGATAAAAAAGGTGAAAAATGAATCCAATAGGGCTTATTGGCAATAATAATCTGATAAAAAAGGTGAAAAGTGAATCCAATAGGGCTTATTGGCGACAATAATCCGATAAAAAAGGCTAAAATAGTATCCAATAGAGTTCATTGGCGACGTTTTTCAGATAAAAAATCCATGAAATGTATCCAATCAGTGTTTTTTATAACAATAAAAAAATACTTCAGTTAAAAGAAAGGCAGGCTACTAAATTGATAAGAGAAATTGTTGTCGAGGCTGACAGTGTAATCATCGATGGGGTGGAAATCTATGGCACATTTGTGAGAGAGTACTGTAAGTCTTGTGGGAATGAATTAATCCTTTATGAGTTATATGATTCGGAATTTTGTCCTCAATGCAACGAGTGGAAAGCTAATGTTTGTGGCGATAATAGTTGTACCTTTTGTAAGGAAAGACCAGAAAAACCATTACCGTTGAAATAGACATTTTTTCCTTAAAAAGAAAAGGCTATCTGTTGTGCGATTCTAATATTTCCTATCAAAATAACTCTTCTTACTTTAATGAGTAAAATCTGTATACGTATTACCTACCTACCAATCTATCTTCTCTTATTAAATAATCATTTCCATCTTGATCTTTAAATGAGAACATGTTTCCAAATGGAAGTCTTAGCATTTCCTCTACTGATACTCCATTTTGTTTCATTTTTTCAAAAGCTGCTTCAATGTCAGTGGTGCTGAAAAGAATGGAGGGATGGGCAACTTTAGAAGGTTGATGTTGTTCCATATTCTACTTAGGAGGGTTTACTGAAGGTCTACTATTATTGGAGCTAGTGTGTTGATTTTATTTATTTTCCTTACAATTTTTAGAGATAATGAACAATTTTAATGGATTTGTTTAGTAATACACAAATTCCGTTCATTTAACAATTGAATGTGCTTTCCTTCTGGTTATAATAGGAAATAGTTAACTATGTTATTTAAGAAAGCGAGGACAAATCAATTGGATTATATGAAACTTGGAAATACCGGTTTGGATGTATCTCGGCTTTGCCTTGGCTGTATGGGTTTTGGTGTAGCAGAGAGTTGGATACATCCTTGGGTAATAGGTGAGGAACAAACTCGTCCTATTATTAAAAAAGCCCTTGAGTTAGGAATCAATTTTTTTGATACAGCAAATGTATACTCAGATGGAACAAGCGAAGAGATTGTTGGAAAAATTTTAAAGGAATATGCCAATCGAGATGAAGTCGTTCTTGCAACAAAAGTATATTTCCCTATGCATGCAGGTCCAAATGGAAAAGGTCTTTCTCGAAAGCATATTATGAGTGAAATTGACAAGAGTCTTAAACGGCTAGGGACAGATTATGTGGATCTTTATCAAATACACCGGTGGGATTATAATACCCCTATAGAAGAGACTATGGAAGCATTGCATGATGTTGTGAAGGCTGGTAAGGCAAGATACATTGGTGCTTCTGCCATGTTGGCATGGCAGTTCCTAAAAGCAAACCATGTCGCTGAAAAAAATGGTTGGACGCGGTTTGTATCCATGCAGAATCACTTAAACCTTTTGTATCGTGAAGAGGAACGTGAGATGCTGCCGTTATGTAAGGAAGAAAAAATCGGAGTGATTCCGTATAGCCCGCTTGCTTCAGGAAGATTGACGCGTGATTGGGCTGAAACAACGCATCGTTCCGAAACGGACCAAGTACAAAAGTCTAAATATGATGCTACTGCTGATACGGACAGATTGATCGCGAAGCAAGTTGCTGCCATTGCCGAAAAACGTGGCGTACCTCGCGCCCAAATTGCACTTGCTTGGTTGCTGCAAAAGGAACCGGTAATAGCTCCTATTATTGGGGCTACAAAAATATCGCATCTTGAAGATGCAGTACCAGCTCTTTCAATCAAGCTAACACCTGAAGAAATAGCATCACTAGAGGAACCATATGTACCGCACCCAGTAGTTGGTCCCTTAGTTTAGGTCAACACGAGCTATACATTGTGTTTTAACGGTGTTCATGATAACAAAGACCAAAACAGTAAAGAAACGGAACTTCCTTCGGAGCAGTGTGCCAACACTGCTCTGTTTTTTTATAAATTCCTATCTAATAAAATCCCTACTTGTTCTGCCATCACACGAGGCGTACAAGGCATTCCATTGTTGAACCACCATTCCACTAGCCCTACGTAAGAAGTGACAATAAATTGAAGAATAATATCTTCATTTAATCCTTGATTTTTTCCTTTTGCTACATCCACTTCATCTTTAAATTCTTCGATGAGAAATTCAAGGAACTGATTACGAAATGAAGGGGCTCCTTTACTGGCTAACATCGTGGAAAAGAATAAATAATGATTTTCAAGGTATTCGAACCAAGGGAGATTTGCATCTATATAATCCAATTCAGATGACGATTCACATATCTCCCGTAGTTTTTCAATATGTTCTGCAATGAGCTTATCCAGTAGATCATATTTATCCGTGTAATGAAGATAGATCGTTCCCCGGCTAACATTGGCCCTGTCGGAAATATCTTGTATTGTAATGTCATCAAAATTTTGTTCGGACATCAATTCAATAACTGCTTTTTTAATCGCTTCTTGGCTTTTGGCTATTCTTCTATCCACTTTAGGCATTGTGAGGGTCACCAAACTTTCATAAAGATATTTAACAATTTAAATGGATTTGTTCATTACTTAACAAAACGTGTTTATTTAACCATTGTAAGTATTTTGTATCTGATCATAATTATAGACATGTGTTCACTAATTTATCAATGTTTATTATATAAATCATCTTGATATGGGAAAATCGAATAATGTACATTCAAATTTTTAGTATTACCAAGTAAGAATTGTGTTGTCTTAATGTGTAACAATCATAAAAACCTAATGACCCGTGTTCTAAGTGTCCCAGGTGCAAAAGCACCATTTGAAAAAACTACTATTGGAAAAAAACGGATGATTTTTCTCATCCGTTTTTCATGTTGTTCGAATTAATTGAGATACTGTCTTAATATACTTAATCCTATTTTTAACTCATCTAATGAGTTTGTGGAAGCTAGTGCAATACGCAAATACTTATCAGGGGTGGTCTGCCCACTTAAAAAACGATCAGAATGAAAGACTCTGATACCTTGTCTTTTCAAATCCGATTCAAGCTGAAAGGCATCGTTAAATCCTTGAATTGGAAGCCAACGATAAAAACTAAAAGGGTGTCCAACATTCTTCCTTAAAGGAAAATATTCAAAATAAATATCATTTGCAGTTTGTGCAAGCTGTTTCTTTAGAGAGACAATTTCATGAGCCTTCCCTGATAAGATAAGCTCTGTGATCACCTCTGCGTCTAAAGAAGAGGTTTTTACATTGATGTTAAAAATAGCCCGCTGAATTTTCTCGCATAACGCATCACCATAGACCATATAGGCAACTCTTAAGCCAGAACATATGGACTTAGAGGTGCCGCAAATATAAATGCTCTGTTCTGGGAGTGAATTGAACATTGGCTGCTGGTAATCGGAGATTATACCTGCCGTCAGAAAAGCATGAATATCATCCTCAATTAATATTAAACGATGCTTACTGATGACTTTAGCTAATTCTTGCTTTCGAAACTCTGGAATCATCACTGTGGTAGGATTACAGCAAGAGGGCATTAGGAAAATGCCGTGAATATTTATTTGGCTACACTGCTTTTCAAGTTCGACTGGTAATATCCCAAACTCGTCTCCAAGAATGGGGACTAACTGAATATGGAACATTTTTGCCAACTCGATAAAATTTGAATACGTGTATAAATCGGTGGCAATTCTATTGCCAGGCTCAAACAAAGCAGCTAAAGCAATTGCCAGTGCATTTTGGGCACCAGAAACGATTGCTATATGCTCATGGTCCGTGTGAATTCCGAAAGACTCAATCCAGTTTAGAGCTGCTGTTTTTTGATGTAGAATCCCTGTCGGTTCGTTGTAGTTTAGTAGCTGTTCTACATAACTTTTGTTCACAACCTTTTGAATAACCTCTGTTACGATAGCATTGGTTTGCTCAAACGATGCCACAAATCCGAGCTCAATGAGGTTTGCTGTTTTATCAGCGGAAATGGTTATAGAACGGGCGGCATTTGGAGCTACAAATGTTCCACTTCCCGTAACGGCATAAATCAATCCCTTGACCTCACATATTTTGTAGGCACGGGTAATCGTGGTGAAGTTTAAGTCAAGAAAATCCGCTAATTCTCGTTGCGGAGGTAACTTTGTCCCAGGTGCCAAAAAGCCATTAATAACATCCTGTTCAAGTAGTAACGCAAGAGATTTATAAAAAGGACGATTTAAGGCTTTCTTATCAGGTTTCCAAGACATTGGATAATTTTCAAATGAATTGATTGGCATAGTACACCTCTAATATTTGTTTTCCATACAATCATATCATTTTTGTATGGAAAACTTATAATTAAATCGGATCGTTTGAAAAGGTGAAGAAACGAGTTTGTTTTATGTATGGAAAAATCAATCTGTACCCTCGTTTTGATAAAAGGGGGTATTTTCTATGTAGGGATAATTGTAATCCATACAATTTTTGAGTTTTTTGTATGGATTTTGTATGTTAAATTTAAATAAATTTAGCAATTGAGGATGTGAATCATTTGAAAAAAAGAAATCAAATATGGATTGCATTTCGTGCGGCTTTTCCATATACAGTCCCCATTTTTGCTGGATTTGTATTCTTGGGAATTGCATATGGCATCTATATGAATTCATTAGGGTTTAGTGCATTTTACCCGATTCTGATGAGTCTATTCATATTTGCAGGATCAATGGAGTTTGTGGCAGCCAATTTATTGCTTGTCGCTTTCAATCCGATTAACGCCCTTTTTCTAACTTTAATGGTGAATGCACGACATTTGTTTTACGGCATATCCATGCTGGATAAGTATAAGGGAATTGGGAAAAAGAAGATCTACATGATTTATGGGCTTTGCGATGAGTCTTTTTCAATCAATTGTACTGTTGATATTCCGAAGAATGTAGACAAGGGCTGGTTTATGTTCTTTGTGACACTACTCAATCATTCCTATTGGGTCATTGGTTCAGCAATTGGCGGCATTTTTGGATCACTTGTCAAGTTCAACACAGAAGGACTCGATTTTGTTATGACAGCTCTCTTTGTAGTCATTTTCATTGAACAGTGGATGAAAGAGAAAAAGCACCACAGTGCTCTCATCGGTGTTGGGCTTTCAACTGTCAGTCTCTTTATTTTTGGCGGAGACCACTTCATTATCCCTGCGATGTTTGCCATTCTTGGGATACTGACCCTCCTTAGAAAGCCAATGGAGAAAGTTGAGGTTAGCACCATATGACAATGAGTTTAACGCAACAGATTATTACGATTGCTATGGTGGTTTTGGGCACAGTGCTTACAAGGTTTCTTCCATTCATCGTTTTCCCATCGGGAAAGCCTACACCGCAGTATGTACAGTATCTCGGTAAAGTGCTGCCAACAGCAGTAATTGGGCTTTTGGTCATTTATTGTTTTAAGGACGTGAGTTTAGTTTCTGGAAGTCACGGTTTACCTGAATTGATTGGGGTAGTAGTAGTGGCATTGCTTCACTTTTGGAAGAAAAACATGCTCCTGTCTATAGCTGTAGGAACGATTGTATACATGATTTTGGTTCAATTGGTATTTTAATTCATCACGTATACCATCCAGTTTATTGAAGCAGCAAAACCAGGACACAGAATAGTTGCCCATGCGACTGAAATAAGACGAAACTTTCGTACAGGATTTTATCGAATTGACAATTTTCATGAGCAAAATCTAATTGCAACCATGGTGTCAGTGTCATATCGTAAGGATCATTATTTTATTGAGCTTGATGAACAAGTCTGAGTCGACGACCTTTTTTCTTGTTTCACAAACGAGGCAGTTTTATGGAAGAAGGAGATTGTGTATTATCTGTAGAAGTTTAAAAAGTTACAAACGAATGGGTTTGAGGAATTTCTCTGAACGACTACATTTTATTTTAGGAGGGAACAACATGGAAGTTTTTGCAGAATATTTAGCGCATATTGATAACCCGCAACATCGGGCCCGAACGGAAGAAGTTTTGGCTTGGGTATCTAAGAAATTTCCAAATTTAATGCCAAAAGTTGCGTGGAATCAGCCTATGTTTACCGATCACGGCACATTTATTATTGGCTTTAGCGTAGCCAAACATCATTTGGCTGTTGCCCCTGAAAGGGCAGGGATTATTCATTTTTCTGATGAAATTGTGCAGGTTGGCTATGACCACACCAAGCAGTTGGTACGTATCCAGTGGGATAATCCGGTTGATTTCACATTACTTGAGAAAATGATCGAGTTTAATATTTTGGATAAGGCAGACTGTTCAACTTTTTGGCGGAAATAATGAGCGTAAAAACAACCACTTTTTTGGTTGCTTTGGTTTTAGGATTTGATTTTAAAAGCGTTCCCGAAGCAAATGAAATTTATCGTGTGCAATAAGAAAAGCGGCAACTCATGAGATTGCCGCCGTTTGTATTGATTAATTTCTAACTAGCAAGTTGTTGTTTGATAGAACTATATATGTAGTTTCTTAGTAATATGGATACCAAACTCAATAGTAAGAATAGTAATCCACCTAAAACGATATATTGAGTACCCATTCCTGATATAAATAATCGGCCAACGGCTGTACCAAATGTTATCCCTAAGTTTCCAAATGATAGAAACAATCCATTAGCGAAATCAGGAGCTTCTGGAGCCGCAGATGTAATCCAAAATTGATTAATCATACCTCCAATAGCAAATAACATTCCCCATGTCAAAACAGTGAGTATCATAGGTAATGTGGACTTCCCCGTTAGAAATGACAATACATAAACTATTGCTAATACGATTGGGTAAGATGTTACAGTTTTCACGGCATTTTTAGTAAGCAACTTACCACCTACTAGGTTTCCTACTAAACTTGCTAAACCAAGTAAAAATAAAACCAAACTTAAACTTTTTCCCGATATATTAGTAGTCGTTTCAAGGTACTCTGCAATGTAACTATTGATACTAGATTGTGAAGAACCTATAAATACGACAGTAGCAATAGCTAACCAAGTAATTGGTTTTTTTAATACGCTTAATTGGGTTCCGTAAGAAAGTCCTTCTTTAACAGGCATAGATGGTACGAATAATAATGTAGCTATGAATGCCATAGCGTTAACGATAGCAAAGAATAACATCGCCATTTCTATGGAAGTTTCACTGGCAATATAATTAGTGATTGGTGAACTAACTAATAAACCTGCGGTTACTCCCAACATTACTTTAGAAACAGCCTTTGGTGCTACTTCCTTGCTGCAAACTATAAGAAATTAAAACAGAATGAAAATGGTAAAATAAATTGGAAAGATAACTAATTTCTTTACACTGGAATTTTGGACACATTCTTGTCGAATAAAAATTAAGGAGGAATAACTATTGTCAAAAACAAATCAAAAAATCGTTCCGCATTTATGGTATGACAAGGAGGCAAAAGAAGCAGCCGAGTTTTACGCTTCGGTATTCCCGGACTCAAAAATTACGGATGTAACAACAATCCACGATACTCCTTCAGGTGACTCCGATATTGTCTCGTTTGAACTTTGGGGGCAGAAGTTCATGGCAATCAGTGCAGGGCCCTATTTCAAGCTCAATCCGTCAGTGTCTATCGTCGTAAATTTTGACCCATCGCGAGAAAAAGAAGCGGGAGAAAAAATAAATGAGGTTTGGAACAAATTGTCCGAAGGTGGCACCGTGTTAATGCCACTTGATAAGTATCCGTTCAGTGAGAAGTTTGGCTGGATTCAGGATAAGTATGGTTTGTCCTGGCAGTTAATCCTTACCAATCCAGATGGTGAAGAGCGGCCTTCATTAGTGCCGTCACTTTTGTTTGTCGGCGATAATGAAGGCAACGCGGAAGAGGCGATTAATTTTTATTTATCCGTATTTAAGAACGCAAAGCAGGGACTTATCGCCCGCTACCCTAAGGGCATGGAACCTGACAAAGAAGGAACCATCATGTTCTCTGATTTCATGCTTGAAAATCAGTGGTTTTCCGCAATGGATAGCGCACATGAGCACAAATTCAGTTTTAACGAGGCATTCTCATTTATGGTGTACTGCGACACACAAGAAGAGATTGATTACTACTGGGAAAGGCTCTCTGCCGTTACTGAAGCCGAGCAATGCGGCTGGCTGAAAGATAAGTTTGGCCTATCCTGGCAGATTGTGCCAACTGAGATGGACGAGATGATGAGCAAAGGCACTCCAGAGCAACTTGCGCGCCTAACGGAAGCATTTCTTAAAATGAAGAAATTTGATCTTGTGAAATTACAGAAAGCATACAAGGGCTAATGAGAATACAGCCTACGGAAGATCTGAGTTAGTCGATCAAATGATGAAGAGTTCAGTGAAATGCTTATATGAAACTAAATTTTCCTTGATGAATGATAATTTTACATAAAAATGTGATTGAATTAACGGGTGCAAGAGTTTAAAATCCGGCTACATAGCCGGATTTTGTGTTCTTCGACTAACGATGCATGTGATATTTAATGTGGAAGACGGCATTCTGTTAGTTGTACTTCGAAACAGAATTGTTCATTGCGCTTTGAGAGAAAGTAAAATGATTGAATTTTGCCATATCCAAATCCATTGAACAAGTTATTTAAAAAGCAATATAGAATTATAAAAGAGACCCTCAGAGGTCTCTTTTATAATGAACTTCTTTCATAGAATAGACGAAACCAAATTTTGGAATACTGTGGGTAGTATGTAAAGCCGGATATAAGGAGGGAAATTTAAGATGTGGATCCTAATTTTTATCATATTTATTATCTTTAATATAATTTCCTTTTTTGTTCCAAAAAGGATAGGCAGAATTGAGATTTATGCCACTTGTTTTTTTGCTTATGCATACGGAATGACGACTGACATGGTACTCGATTTGCATTATCATCTTTATGGTTATTTTGAAAAGGGTTTTCAATGGAAATCTCTTCTTGGGATCCTTCTCTACTTTCCTTCCATTAGCTTTTTATTTCTTAATTATTATCCGTCAAAAAGAAAGATAGCTTATAAAGCACTTTATATTATCCTTTGGTCCATATTCTCAGTGATTTTTGAATGGTTCACCGTGCAAACTGAATTTTTTTATTATAGTGGATGGAAACTTTGGTATTCTGCGGTAGTATATCCGCTCATCTTTTTAATTCTTGTAATTAACATGAAATTTGTTCAAAGACTAATTAGATAATTACCGATTTATCCTCTAATTACCCATCTTTCTTTAAGAAATATGTTAGGATGGACATGAAGTTACACTTATAAATAATTAGACGGGGGCAATCTGATGTATAGCTTTAAGAACGATTACAGTGAAGGCGCACATCCTAGAATATTAAATGCTTTAATAGAATCCAATCTTGTCCAAGATGATGGCTATGGGGAGGATCAATTTTCCCAAAAAGCGGTTGAACTGTTAAAGGAGAGAATGGGACGGACAGACGTTGATATTCACCTCTTATCGGGCGGAACACAAACAAATCTAATTGCGATTTCTGCTTTCTTAAGACCGCATGAAGCAGCAATGGCAGCGAGTACTGGCCATATTTTGGGGCATGAAACAGGAGCCATTGAAGCGACAGGACATAAAGTACTATCAATTGAAACAGAGAACGGGAAACTTACCCCATCTGATGTGCAAGCGGTACTCGACGGTCATCCAGATGAGCATATGGTCAAACCTAAGCTGGTATACATATCAAACTCCACCGAAATTGGCTCAATTTATAACCGGAGTGAACTCGTGCAGTTAAGTGATTTTTGTAAAAAGAACCATCTCATATTGTATATGGATGGTGCAAGGTTAGGCTCAGCACTTTGTTCAACAGAAAATGATCTTCAGTTTAGCGATCTGCCAACACTTGTGGATGCCTTCTATATCGGGGGAACAAAGAATGGGGCGCTTATTGGTGAGGCTTTGGTGATTTGCAAGGATTCTCTTAAGGAGGATTTCCGATACCATATGAAGCAAAAGGGAGCACTGCTCGCGAAAGGGAGACTTTTGGGCACCCAGTTTCTTGAACTATTCAGGGACAATTTGTTCTTTGATTTGGCCGCGCATGCTAATAAGATGGCTACCATACTTAGAGATGAAATCAGCAAAGCAAATATTCCGTTTCTAACCCATTCACCATCGAATCAAATCTTTCCGATTTTACCAAATGCGCTGATTTCGGAATTAGAGAACCATTATGCCTTTCATATTTGGGAAAAGGTCGATACCGATCACTCGGCGATTCGACTTGTAACATCCTGGGCAACAAAAGAGGAAGAGGTAGCAGCTTTCCTTGAGGATTTGAAAAAATTAATGTAAGAAGTGGAAATAATTTGAACACAAACCTCAAAAAATAATGCCTTTTCTAGCTTGATTATTGTAAGAAAATTTGATATAGTAAGAGAAATTAAAAAGACGATGTGTAACTGGCGAAACACGGATTACCGTGAGGGAGCACATAATGTCTCGTAGCCGTTCGCCTGGGCAGAGGTAGGGATTTATTCCTTACCTCTTTCTGTTTATAGGAGGGGATATTTCAACCGGCTAGGAGCCAAGATTACTTTAATATTTTAAAAATCAAGTAGATACAGATTTTAATAAAATTTGACCATTTCCGCTTGCTTAATGAATTTAGGGAATTTCAAACTATCATATAAGAATAGAGGAGAATACGAGATGAGCACAACAACACTAGACAAAATGAAAACAATCAAAACGTTAAATAATATCGCTGAGAGCGGGCTAAATGTATTCAATAAGGATCATTTTACGATTGACAATGACAGTGAAAATCCTGATGCGATTGTTGTGCGCAGTTTTAATATGCATTCACTAGAATTAGGTCATAATGTAAAGGCCATTGCACGTGCCGGAGCGGGTGTTAATAACATTCCGGTTGAAAAATGTACAGAACAGGGAATTGTGGTTTTCAATACCCCTGGTGCGAATGCGAATGCTGTAAAAGAAATGGTTCTTACTACATTGATGGCTTCATCCCGAAACCTTTTTGACGGCATAGCATGGACAAAGACATTAGAAGGCCAAGGTGACCAAGTACCGAAGCTAGTTGAAGCAGGTAAGAAACAATTCGTTGGAAAAGAAATTAAGGGGAAAACGCTGGGAGTAATTGGTTTAGGCGCCATCGGAGCACTTGTAGCGAATGATGCCCTTGATTTAGACATGGACGTGATTGGTTTTGACCCGTTTATTTCTGTTGATACAGCTTGGAATTTGTCTAGAAATGTTCAGCGCGCGATGACGATTGAACAGTTGTTTGCTAATTCTGATTATATTACGGTTCACGTTCCATTAACCGATGACACAAGAGGAATGTTTAACCAAGCAACCTTTAGCATTATGAAGCCTGGAGTTCACATTTTGAATTTCTCACGCGGAGAGCTTGTGAATGAAACAGATATGGCAGCAGCGCTTGAAGGCGGCAAGGTTGGTAAGTATATTACAGACTTCCCAAATGAAAATGTATTGAAAATGAAAAATGCAATTCCAATCCCTCATCTAGGTGCATCTACGCAAGAATCAGAGGAAAACTGTGCAATTATGGCTGCTCGCCAGGTGAAGAATTTTCTGGAAACCGGAAATATCAAGAACTCAGTGAATTTTCCGAACGCATCCATACCTTATACAGGAAAGAAACGTGTGGCAGTATTCCATAAAAACGTTCCAAACATGGTTGGACAGCTTACACTAGCTATTTCAAGCTATAATTTAAACATCGCAGACATGATTAATAGAAGCCGTGGTGAATATGCTTATACGATGATTGACATTGACAATAAAGTAAATGGCGATATCATTCCTAGTTTGCAAGAAAAAATCGATCAAATCGGTGGAATCGTAACCGCACGTATTATATAAACAAAAAAGTTCAAGGTCCCATTAATAAAATTAATGGGGCCTTGAACTTTTTTTATTTCTGATGTTTTTCTTTGATTAATTGTATCTTGATTTTTGTCTGTTTTATAATCATACTTGCTGGGGTCAAAAGCATGGCCATTTCTAGTGGGTTTTTACTTCCGCTTGTTCTGTTATTTGGGATATTTATTGCTCTTATTAACACACACGTAAAAGACCCAAGGCTGCAGGGATTTATGCGGGATATTAATCAGGTATAAGGACGAGAATTGTATACCGTAATTACTCCTTTGCAAATATTACGTAAGATAAGGTAACAAAAATGGAGACTCACAAAGATAATTGTATTAAATTATCTATATATAAATATTAGAGGGCTTGATATGAGCACGAATGACAAAGTTCTTTTTGCTGGAGATGTATATACGATAATATACGATTATAAAAATGGTCTGTACGAAATTAAAAAAGAAGATGAACGCGGGAAAGTGGTATTGGTTACTGAAAATGAGATAAATATGTTGTTGTAATTTTTATAAGAGGTGCA
Source organism: Bacillus sp. ISL-46 (assembly GCF_018613205.1). Taxonomy (NCBI): domain Bacteria; kingdom Bacillati; phylum Bacillota; class Bacilli; order Caryophanales; family Bacillaceae; genus Bacillus; species Bacillus sp. ISL-46. The sequence continues at coordinate 23,626 of NZ_JAGGQR010000010.1, read as the reverse complement.
ATCGATTCTAGAGTCTATTCATTTAAGGGAATAGGCTTTTTTTAATAAAGCAACTGGCAAAGGCAGTAAGGTAAAACTTTACGGAAGGGAGAAGACTTACTTGATTGTGGAAAGTAAGTCTATCTTTGATGCTTAAAAGTAGTCTGTTTTTTCTAAGTCTCTTATTAGCGGGTCAGTTCAACCTTATGGGCGAGTCTTTTGTTGTGAAAAAAGCTATACCATTAAAGAAAATATAGTATTTTTATAAATATATGATTACTCTGAAATATAGGAGCAGCAGTAATCAACTACTGAGTGGACTTTTAATTGAAACTTTTCATTTGCAGGTACATAGAAAACACCCGATCCATCAATGACTTTCCAATCTTCTCCTTGTAATTTATATTCTAAAAACCCCGCTAAAATTTCCATTTCTTCTTTTAAATCTGTAGAGAAATCGTAATCCCCTGGCAGCATAATTCCTAGTGTCTTCTTCGTTCCATCTTCAAATAAAACCGTCCGACTCGTTACTTTTCCGTCAAAGTATGTATTAGCTTTCTTGATAATCGTCACATGATTAAATTGTTCCATAGCTTCAATCTTCCTCTCTTCTTAGATACAACCAATTTAACATAAAAATACTTTAGTATAAATAGACAGTAAGAATAAATAGCATTTGAAAATTTCTTTACCAAGGTTGGGGAAATCAAGCTTTCTTATCTTTTGAGATCCCTGCTCCACTAAAACCTCCTCTCTCTCTTTCAAAACTCATCATAGTTTTCTTATCTACAAAAGAAAATGTACAAATGCTCCAAATGAACACTTTAAAATTCACTATTTTACCAATGACTTTTAAATAGAATTTTCATAATATTACTTTATTGGACATCATGTAAGGTTTGATAACATCAAAATGGTATCTTAGCTAACAATACAATCGACCATGAATTTAACACCATCTAGGTTGGTGAACCGTATTTCAAAGGTGATTTGAATAAGATTCAACGTTTTTTATTGATCAAGAAAATAAATTTTGAGGAGTTGAAGGGACAATGTCGTCAAATTTGGCAAGTCATCGATTAGAAGAAGTAGAGATTCCTTTTGAAAAGGGATTGGACGAATCACTAAAGCCCAAAACGGAAAAAAGCAGAACAGTAGGGTCCATACCGTATATGTTTATGTGGATTGGAGATGGTGTCAATTTAGGTAACATGACACTAGGGGCTAGCTTGATTGTAGCAGGAAGCGCAACACTAAATCTTTTTCAAACATTTATCGCGGCTGCCATGGCAATTGCTATTATTTCAGGGCTATTTGCTTTAAATGATCGTCTCGGATATAGAGCAGGAATCCCCTACGTAGTACAGCTTAGAATGTCTTTCGGAATAAAAGGTTCTGTCATTTCAGCACTTTTGCGAGGCATACCTGCCATCGTTTGGTATGGTTTTCAAAGCTGGATTGGTGGTTCGGCATTAAATGAAATTGCGAAAGTTGTGACAGGCGGTAGCTTTGATAATGTTGTCATTTGTTTTGTTGTTATTCAATTGGTGCAAATTGTGCTTTCATTGTACGGTTTTCATGCCATCAAATGGGTGGAAATTCTTGCTTCGATTGTGATTATGCTTGGGCTTGTTTATGTATTTGGCGTTCTTTTAGTATCCCACAGTGAGGTTATTGCAGAAAAATGGGTCCATGCAGAAGGTTCATGGGGCTTGCCATTCTTCTCATTCATTATGATATTTTTAGGGAACTATGCAGCAATCTTTTTAAGTGCAGCGGATTACTCACGTGAGCTTAAAACGGGAATTAGTGACACGAAGCGTGGATTTTTATATTTCTCTCCTATTATTATTGCATATGGATTTGTTCTTACAATCGGTGCCATGCTTGCTTCGGCCACTGGTATTTCTAATCCAGTGAAAGCTTTCGCAATTGTGGTTGACAATCCTTATATAACAGTTGCTGTATCAGCGTTTATCGTGATTGGTGCTGTTGCTGTGAACATGGTGGCAAATATAATTCCGCCTACATACGTGATCACATTGCTTACAAAAATGAAGTATAAACCGGCTGTTGTGATATCTGGATTGCTTGCATTTTGCTCGTTTCCATGGGTACTTGTCCAGGATGATTCTGCAAAAGGTCTTGGTACATTCATACTAATTTATTCCACATTCTTAGGCCCAATCGTTTCCATTTTGGTTGTTGAATATTATATATTAAGAAAGCAAAAAGTAAACATTGCGGATCTATATGATGAAAAAGGTCCATTTGCCGGATTTAATCCATGTGCGATTCTTGCGATGTTAATTGGTGCTGGAGCTGCCTTTATAGAAGTTGATTTGGGTTGGATCATTGGGGTTATTGTTGCAGGTATTGCTTACTTTTTATTAACGAAGTATGCGTTCAAAGATTCAACGTTTAAAAAAGGTACCATTTTCGAGCGGTAATTGTTATTTCACTGCTGCAATAAATTGCCAAAATGACACCCCTGTATTGAATTAGTTTAACTAATCCAATACAGGGGTGTTTTAATTTTTTGATCAATCATTATGAAGCAATGCTTTGATCTGGAATCCAATTCGGAGGCATAATGTTTGTTCAGGGTCTTTTAAACTTCGACCTAGCAGTTCCTCACACTTTTCCAAGCGGTAAATGACTGTGTTTCGATGAACAAATAGCCGCTTTGCTGTTTCAGAAAGTTGGCAGTGTGACTCCAGGTAAACGGATAGAGTTTGTAGAAGGAGATCATAGTCTTTTTTCGGCTCTGTCACCAGTCCTTTGAATGTGTTTTGGTAGAATTGCTTCATTTGTTCGTAGGGAAGCATACGTAAAATTTCTGGTACTTCTTTCGGTTGGTATGCTTCAATAAATTGGGTATTGCCAAGCGTCGTGCCGTAATAAAGAGCGTTCAATGCTTCTTTGTAAGCGTCTGGAAGACGAAGTGGTTGTTCGGCATAATTGCTAATACCAAAAGAAATCGTTTTGCTGAGTAGAAGAAAAAGAGTCGACTGGATCGTAGTTAAAAAAGTATGAAAGTCTTTCTCTTTCTCTTTCCAACTTCCTTTTGTTTCCATAAGGATAATGAATTTATTATCTATAGAAAATAATTGCATCGTTTCGGCGGATGCATGGACCGATTCTTCAATCAGGTCGTAAATGTGTTCTTTTTCTGATTGATGTTCAGAAAGTAAAAAACTTTTTTCGAAATTGTCTAGTTTGCCAACGGCACAGAAATATCGATACTCGCCAAACAACCCAAATTCTTTTCCGCGGTTAAGTATTTCCTCTGAGGAGGAGAAAGCACCATTTATGAAGTTTGTGAAAAATTCGTTTCGTAGTCGTTGTGTTTTTTGTCTTAAAGCATTTTCTTTCATTAATTCAAAAGCTATCACATTTGCAGCCTGTTCTACTGTTAAAACAGTTGTTCGGTCTGAAGGTGGGATGAATTGATGAATGAAAAGGTAACTTGGCTTTTTTTTGTGAGTATAGACAGGAAATACTGTAAAGGTTCTGCGATTCTCTCCTACGAGTGAAAATGAGGTAAAACCAGCATTTGGTAAGAAAGAAAAACTACCTGTGAGTAAAGAGTAAAAGTCGTATGACATTCCCTTTGTACTGTTAATCTGACGCAATTGATGATTTAACAGTGTCACGGGACTGCTAATCAAAACAGATAGGCTCTCAAGAATGATATCAAGTCCCTGACCATTGACGATGAGATTCGTGAAGTGTTGATGTGTCTTCATCGCCTGGTGAAGTTCGTTTGTGCGCATATCCAAAATACCGCTGAGGGATTGATGTACAATATCCCCTAAAGCTGTCTCAACCGGAATATCGATAATAGGGATGTTCAATTCATTAGCTAGTTGGATCGCTTCCATTGGAAGGTCATGCAAAAATCTGTTCGTTTTAATGCCAAGGCCGGCGCATCCTTGTTTTTGCATTTCCGTTATTAATTCTAATAGTGATAGGGGATTGTTTTTTAAGTGAAATCCAGTGGTAACAAGTAACCCGCCTTTTTTCAAGTATGGAATAATATCAGGTGCATCCATCATATTAACCGTATCAACTTCACGATTTAATCCATTGTTACCGGCAACAACGACTGCGCCAGCATAGACTGGAAGACGTAATAAATTTTCCAGCAACATTTTTATTCACTCCCAGTATGATTTTTGTATTACTTTTTAGTTAAATTAAACAACAAAACAGACAAAGTTTCTACATATTTGTGAATGTTCTTTGAGTTCTTTTCTATTAAAATAAACATAGACAAGAAAAGAGTGGGGGGAGGTTATAAAATGGAGACAGATTCGTCTGTATTATCGAAACCAGTAAACAATATGATTGAATGGCTGTCCTCCTACGGACAGACGGAAAGAAATGGTGTTACTCGCCTATTATACGATAAAAAGTGGCAAGAAGCCCAACAGGCTTTAAAGAAAGTGATAGAGACTCTTGGACTCGCTTCTTACTTTGATGACGTAGGGAATTTATACGGAAGGCTGGAAGGGTCTGGAGAAAAAGCGTCGTCTGTTATTTTAACAGGTTCACATATCGATACCGTAAAGGATGGCGGAAAATATGATGGTGCTTATGGTGTTGTTGCCGGTGTTATTGCACTTGATTATTTATCCCGGAAATATGGACAGCCAAAACGAACAATCGAAGTTGTGTCACTTTGTGAAGAAGAAGGAAGCCGCTTTCCATTAACATATTGGGGTTCCGGGAACATTACAGGTCTACGGACAAAAGAGCAGGTAGAAAAGATAGAAGATAATCATGGTATACCATTTATCCAGGCAATGAACGAAGCTGGTTTTGGACTTGGTCACTTCCGTGAAGCAAAACGAAACGACATAGATTGTTTTATCGAACTTCATATCGAACAAGGTGAAATACTTGAGCGGGAAAACAAATCGATTGGCGTTGTCAGCCACATTGTAGGTCAGCGTCGGTATAATGTAAAGGTAACAGGAGAAAGCAATCATGCGGGGACCACGCCGATGCATTACCGAAAAGACGCTGTTCATACGGCCGCTTTACTTATTCAAGCTTTAATGGAACAGGCAAAAGAAACAGATCCTATGCTTGTGGCAACGGTCGGCAGAATGGAAATTAAACCGAACATACCAAACGTGATTGCGCGTGAAGCCTTGTTCTCAATTGACATCCGCCATAGTGAAGAAGCCTTGCTTGAAGAATTTAGTGTAAAGGTTTTTGAGGCTTTCAAGCAAATTTGCCAGAAACAACAAACAAATCTTCAGATTGACAACTGGATGAACGAACAACCGGTGAAAATGTGTGAAAAGCTAAGTGATTTATCAGCAACGGTGTTAGAAAAAGAAGCAGTACCCTATAAAGTGATGACAAGCGGTGCAGGGCATGATGCCCAAGTATTCGGACAATACATGCCTGCATGCTTGTTATTTGTACCAAGTCATAGGGGCATCAGTCATTCCCCTGATGAATATACAAAAGCCGAGGATTTGGAAAAAGGCGTTCAGCTTTTGATCAAAGTCCTGCACAAATTAGCCTATTAAGGAGGACAATAATGTGACAGTATTTCGCGAATTAAACACACCTTTACGGACAATTATGACACCAGGACCAGTCGAAGCTGACCCCCGGGTATTACGGGCAATGAGTACACCAATTTTAGGGCAATTTGATCCGGCTTTTACCCAGATTATGAATGAGACAATGGAAATGCTTCGCCAAGTGTTCCAGACAAAAAACCAATGGACATTTCCGATTGATGGAACTTCACGTTCTGGTATTGAAGCAGTTTTAACTAGTATTTTAGCACCGGGAGATAAAGTGTTAATTCCTATATTTGGACGGTTTGGGCACTTGCTTACGGAGATTGCTGAACGGAACGGTGCTGAAATTCATACAATCGAAACAGAGTGGGGACAAGTGTTTGATCAGGATGAAATCATTAAAGCCATGGAACGTGTAAAGCCGAAAGTGCTTGCGATTGTGCACGGCGAAACATCGACTGGATGCATGCAGCCACTTGATAAACTCGGAAAGGCCTGCCGTGAAATGGATATTCTTTGTGTCGTGGATGCGGTCGCGACCATTGCTGGAACAGAAGTGAAAGTAGATGAGTGGCAACTTGATGCTGTTATTGGCGGAACGCAAAAATGTTTTTCAGTTCCTTCAGGCATGGCACCAATCACTTACAATGAGCGGGTAGAGAAACTTCTCGCATCCCGGAAAAAAGTGGAAAAAGGCGTACGGACAATTGGAGATGCAGTAGACGTACGTAATCCTATTCAAAGTAATTATTTTGATCTAAGCCAACTCCAGGATTATTGGGGGCCGCGCCGTCTTAATCACCATACGGAAGCGACTTCCATGCTGTATGCTTTACGGGAAGGTGCTAGAATTGTTCTTGAAGAAGGGCTAGAAGAGCGTTTTGCCCGTCACCGTCTTCATGAGAAAGCCATTATGGAAGGGATTAAAGCAATGGGGCTGACACTCTTCAATGATGTAACTTGGAAATTACCGATGGTTACATGTGTCAACATTCCAGTAGGAATTGACGGTGAAGCAGTCCGGTCTATGTTACTTGGACAATTTGGTATTGAAATTGCCAGTTCGTTTGGTCCGCTTCATGGGAAGATTTGGAGAATTGGTGCGATGGGATACAGTTGTAGGAAAGAGAATGTTTTCGCTGTTTTGTCTGCTCTTGAAGCAGCACTTATCCGGAATGGGGCATCTGTTCAAAGAGGCGAAGCTCTGCAGGCAGCACTAGATGTCTATGACCCAGCCTCTCGTATGGCAGTTTTGGTGTAATAGTAAGCCGGTTCTTATCCAAGTTCGTTTATGGTTAAGCCGGCTTTTTTTCTTTAAAGAGATACAGTTGCTATAGTGAAATGCATTTTTTGAAAAGAAGGTGGACATATGTGGGAATGGACGCGGGTAAAACATTGGACAGCAGGGCTACAATGGCTGTTTTTCCTTTTTACCAATACGGTTGTGATACCGATAACCATCGGGAGTGCCTTTCAATTGGAACAAGGAAAAATAATTGCGCTTCTTCAGCTTTCTTTTCTTGTTACCGGAATAGCTTGTATTATTCAAGCACTATTGGGTCACCGCCGTTCAATTATGGAAGGGCAGTCAGGTCTTTGGTGGGGTGTTATTTTAAGTATGTGCTACATAGCGCCGGCACAAGGACTGCCACTGACTGTTGTGGGCGGCAGTATTTCAGCCGGCATTATCATTTCAGGCGTTATTACAATGATTGTCGGTCTATCAGGTTTATCAAGATTCATTGCAAAATGGTTTAATCCGGGGGTCATGGCTGTATTTACGTTTTTATTGGCCGTCCGGCTTAATACCATTTTTTTAAAAGGAATGCTTGGTATTCCTTTTAGTGTAGGAGGGTCACCGGCTCAGATTGACATTCCAGTCTTTTTATTATCAGCTATGGTCGTATTACTCACGATTTTCCTTAGTGTAAAAGGTGGAAACGGCATTGGACGGTATTCACTTCTCATTGGGATTATCGCTGGTTGGATCGCTTATGAAACCGTCTTTAAATCAACAAGTGAGACGGTCAATATGAGCAGTGAGTCAACGATTGGGTTATTTCTTCTTGGAAATCTTTCTTTTGATATTGGAATTATCATCACGGCTGTAGTCGCCGGGATGTTAAACCTTTCAAATACATTTGGCGCCTTAAAAGGAACAGATGAAATTTACAAAAGTGAAACAACGAATGAACAGTACCGGCGCTCGTTTACAATTTCGGGTGCATTTACAATCATTTCTGGCTTGTTCGGCATGGTTCCGTACGCACCGTATGTATCGTCTATCGGGTTTTTAAATCAAACACGAATAGTAGAACGTCTACCTTTTATTCTTGGAGGCGTTATGTTTATTGTCATGGGTGTGGTTCCTGAAATCGGCAATCTAATTGCTAAAATGCCACTCAGTGTCGGGAGTGCTGCGTTACTTGTCGCTTATATGCGCTTATTACAACCAGCGCTTGGCTACTTTGCACAAATTGAACTGACAACAGCCAACTTGTACAGAGTGGCCACACCACTGTTTATCGGAATTATTTTTATGTCTTTTCCGACTGAATACTTTGGATCTGTTCCAGCAACCATTCGTCCGTTGTTAAGCAATGGGCTGCTGATGGGTATTTTATTGGCTCTTGTATTGGAAAATATTCATTTTCGCAATATCTGGAAAAAGAAAGATTATAAGCATATTAAGAGGGGGGCATAAAAAAATGATCGATAAATGGAATGCATTTATGAACAAAGACCAAACTCTTGAGCCAATAGGGTCTGGAGTATTAAACGGACAGACATTTGCGGTAAAAGATGTTTATTCGATTAAAGGGCATACATGTACGGCTGGTAATCCAGACTGGTTACGAACACACGATTCGTCTGTTGAGACAGCAAGCAGTATTCAAAAGCTTCTTGCTGCAGGGGCAAAGTTGACAGGTACCTTACAGACTGATGAACTGATGTACAGTTTAAATGGTGAAAATGCTCACTATGGTACCCCGGTAAATCCAAAAGCCCCGGGCAGAATTCCTGGAGGATCATCGAGCGGTTCCGCTTCTGCGGTGTCCGCAGGCCTAGTAGATTTTTCGCTTGGAACGGACACTGGCGGTTCGGTGAGAATTCCATCTTCTTACTGCGGATTGTACGGGATTCGTCCGACACACAATCTTGTAAGTAGTGATGGTGTCATTCCTTTGGCAAAGAGTTTTGATACAGTTGGATGGATGGCACAGGATGCTAGATTGCTTGCCCAAGTTGGGGAAGTATTACTGCCATCTTCAGATGACAATGGTTTCTTTCAACGCATTTTTCTAGAAGAAGATGCCTGGTCATTGCCGGATGCGAAATCAACTGAAGAGCTTAAAAAACTTTTGCCTGCTATTAAAAATAGTACAGATCATTTTGAACAGGTCCGGGTAGCGGATGAAGGATTTCCAGCATGGACAGAAATATTTAGGACGATTCAAGCGCTGGAAATTTGGGAAGAACATGGCCCGTGGATTACAAAGGAGAAGCCATCATTTGGGCCCGGAATTGCGGATAGATTTCAGATGGCCAGCATGTTGAAGAAAGAGAAGTGCCAAAGCCAGTTTGAACAATGGAAGATGATCAGGCACCGGATGGATCAATTATTAGTGGATGATGCACTTCTCGTTATACCAACTGCTCCAGGTCCCGCACCACTTTTGAATTTACAAGGTGAAACAGCCGAACAGTACAGGGCAAGAGCCATGCAATTAACATGTATTGCTGGGCTTGCAGGATTACCCCAAGTAACTCTTCCGCTCGCAACTGTTGACGGTCTGCCAGTTGGCTTATCAATTATAGCGGGTCGAAACCAGGACAAGCGTCTGTTGGAGTGGGTTGTTTCATTCGCAGAAGTTCACAATTCCAAGGAGGAAAAACGATGAAATTAGCAACAATCCGTCATAATGGAGAAGAAATTGCGGCTATTATTGAAGGGGACGGAGTTTTTCAAATGCAACAGGTCAATGAGCTGTCAGGAAACCTGTGGAGTGAAAAATTGCTTCCACTCATACAGTCTGGGGAGCTTAGCGAATTGACAGCATGGTATAACCATGAAGGTAAGATACAATTACAACAACAAAATGGTCTTGTACTAAAAGAAGTTGTATTTGCGCCTTTGTTCCGCGCTCCCGAGAAAGTACTCGGTGTAGGCATGAACTATCTGGAAAAGGCTCTTGAGTTATCGGGTAAGCCACCGGAGTTAGAGCCAGTTGTATTCATGAAGCCAAATTCAAGCTTAATTGGTCAAGGGGACACGATTGAAATTCCTCCTCAATCACCGAATGTTGCAGGGGAAGCGGAACTGGCGATTATCATCGGAAGAACTTGTGAAAACGTGGAGGAAATAGATTTTTACAATGTTATCGCCGGTTTTACGACTAGCCTTGATATGACGGCAAAAGATATTCAAAATCAAAACCCTGTTTTTCTGCAGCGGGCTAAAAGTTTTAATACGTTTTGCAGCTTCGGGCCGTATTTGATCACGGCAGATGAATTTTCCGATTTAGCATCCATAAAAGTGGAGACGGTATTAAACGGAACTGTTTTTCACGAGAATACCATTGAAAACATGATGTACCAGCCTGCCTTTATTGTGTCTTTCTTTTCCAAGATCATGACACTTCAGCCAGGAGATGTCATATTAACAGGAACACCGGGATCCGTCTTGATCCGTGAAGGTGATACGTTGGAATGCCGTGTAACCGGATTTTCAAGTTTAACAAATAAGGTGAAAAAGCGGGCATAGTAAAAAATGAAAAAGCAGTTTTAGAAATCGGCGTTTTCAAATAACAGGGGGAAGAAAATTGAAACAATTTGATATGATCATTAAAAATGGAACAGTAGTTTTACCGGATAAAGTTAAAAAAACAAATATCGTCATTAAAAATGGAGTAATCGTAGCTATTAGTGATGAGTCCTCATTTGAGGCGGAACGTATTATTGATGCATCAGGCCAGTATGTATTTCCCGGCATGATTGACGTACATGTTCATTTTAGCGATCCTGGCCGTGAATATTGGGAAGGGTTCCGTACCGGCTCACAGATGATGGCGGCAGGTGGTTGTACAACTTTTTTTGATATGCCCTTGAATGGGATTCCTTCCACTATTGATAAAGAGGCACTATATGCTAAAAGCGACAAAGGCAATCAAGAATCTTATACTGATTTCGCGCTCTGGGGAGGACTTGTCCCAGGGAATGAAAATCATTTGGCGGAATTGGCTGAAGAAGGAGTTATTGGATTTAAAGCGTTTCTGTCAACGACCGGGAACAAGGAATTTGAAAATGTGGATGACATAACATTATTAAACGGGATGAAAATCATTGCCGGTTTAAACAAAGTACTCGCGCTTCACTCAGAAAGCGGCCCGATTACTGACTGGCTTACAGCAGAAAAAGTAAAAGCAGGACACGTATCAGCGGACGATTATTTGGCAACCCGACCGATTGCGGCTGAGGCAGAGGCTGTCCAACGTGCATTATATTATGCGGAAGTAACCGGCTGTCCGTTACATTTTGTGCACATCAGCTCGGCAGAAGCAATTGAAAAAATTGAGGAAGCAAAGAGTAAAGGTATGAATGTAACAGTCGAAACATGTCCACATTATTTACTTTTTAATCAAAATACTTTGCGTGAAAAAGGAGCGGTCGCTAAATGTGCTCCACCGCTACGTATGCCAGAAGAGCAGGAAAAACTTATTCAATTACTCATCAACAAGAAGTTTGATATGATTTCTTCTGACCATTCACCATGCACGAGCGATTTAAAAGATCCGGCTACTTATAACCTTTTCCAAGCATGGGGCGGTATTAGCGGTGGCCAATTTTCCTTCCTTTCCATGATGGAATTGGCTTTGAAACACAACATACCATTCGAACATATTGCAGAGTGGACAGCCTTGAACCCAGCAGAGCGCTTTGGACTTTCATCAAAAGGGAAAATTGCTGAAGGGTATGATGCAGACATTGTCCTCGTTTCTGTTGACGAATCATTTACTGTTACAGAAGATAACTTTTTCGCTAAAAACAAAATCAGTGTTTATATAGGACATACGTTCCCATGTAAAGTGATGAGCACGATCAACCGTGGACAGGTTGTCTACGAAGAGGGTGTCATTCGTTCCGAGCAGGCTAGTGGAAAATGGATAACACCAAAAAAATAAAACCAATAGTAAAAGCTGATTGAAGATGAGCATGTTGCTTATCGGTGGCATCGATTACATCGATGTCATTTTTTTATATAACTGTTATTAACAATCATCACCCATCTGAATACTAATAATTGATTGTATTATTTATAAAATTGGTAAAAAGGGAATCGCTATATAATAAACTGTGGTCAATTGGAGGGAGTAACTTTGAAAATTGAGTACGATTATAAATTCGGATTGCCACGAAGCATTGTATGGAAGTATATAAAGGATGAAAAGGTACTAAGGAACTCCATCCCAGGCTGATCTCTACTTTTTTACCTGGAGCATGGATGCATTTTTTAAGAGACTATTATGAGCCTATGTGTGTGGCGCAGATTTAGTAGAAAAAATAAAAGATATTCCCCTAACCAAATTAGAGAAATTAACTGAAGAAGAAATAAAAAGAAAACTTACCTCCATTTATAAAAAAGGAGTTGAAAATAATACAGATCTACTAAATGTTGGTGAAAAATGGTATAGAAAACACCCAGAGCAATATAGGGAATTAAAAAAATCAACTGGCTTTTATTTAGATAATGAGTCCTTAAAGAATCTAAAGGTTAAGGTTCAAATATTTCATTTTAATAGCTATAAGTATGAACCGAGAATCAATGAAGGCTTTTAACTCCACTCTTAAAAACAAACAGCAATTGAAAGCTCGCCAACTGTCGAGTTTTTTATTCTAGTGACTAATAAAGATGCAGATCAATTAACTAATCAGTCAAGTGGGAATTTATAAAAAAATTTGTCTAAAAATTCAAAGTAATGGATTGACAACAACACTAATTAAGATTTATAGTGTATTCAACAATTAGTATCATTAATACCAAGTAAACCAGTAGGTGAAATAAGAGTTAGTGTTAAAGTTTTATGGGACCTCTCCTCAGCAGCAAAAAATTTAATGAAAATTGTACTTTTGAAAATATGTAAGCTCTGCTTTTGTTGGAGTTTTACCTATAATTGTAAAAGCCGATTGGACTACCAAAGGCTCCTGTTATTAACAGGAGTCTTTTTTATTGGTTTTGGTGATGAAAGTACTATAAAGGCCAGATAAACCCAGACAAAATAAGAGTGCATTGGAGGTATTAATATAGTGAAATTCGCATTGTTTACCCTTATAATGAATGAACCCAATGCGGTAACCGGTGTATCACTGACTGCTCAGCAGAAATTTCAAAATGTAGTGAATCAGGCAATTTTAGCAGAGAAACTAGGCTTTGATGCCTATGGTGTAGGGGAGCGTCATGGACCTAGGAAGGGATCCTTTTGGGATTGAAACTTAGCATTTTGGATCAAAGCGTCATTGCTGAAAATGAAACCGCCTTTGATGCCTTTAACCATTCCATTGAATTATCACAACGGGCAGAAGAGTTGGGGTATCAACGCTTTTGTGTATCTGAGCATCATAATGCTGAGAAATTAGCAGGATCAGTTCCAGAAGTATTAATAGCCCATCTTCTCGTAAAAACGAAACAAATTCGCATTGGCTCTGGAGGTGTGATGCTCCAGCATTACAGTCCATATAAAGTGGCCGAAACCTTTAATGTATTACCTTTATTATCACCTGGGATCGAGTCTATTTTCTACAAGCAAATATAACGTAAGATAAGTTAACAAAAATGGAGACTCACAAAGATAATTGTATTAAATTATCTATATATAAATATTAGGGAGGGCTTCATATGGGCACGAATGACAAAGTTCTTTTCGCTGGAGATGTATATAAGATAATATACGATTATAAAAATGGTCTGTACGAAATTAAAAAAGAAGACGAACGCGGGAAAGTGGTATTGGTTTCTGAAAATGACATAAATAAGTTGTTTTAATTTTTATAAGAGGTGCAATCGATTCTAGAGTCTATTTTCTTTTAAGGAAATAGGCTTTTTTTTTAGTAAAGGAAACATAACATAAATTACATAACTATTTTTGAGGAGTGACGTAGATGGCCATTCAAGTTGACAAAAAGTTTTTGGAAAAAGGTCATGTGGGAGTAATGATTGAATGGCTTGCTTCGTTTGGAAAAACGGAGAATGAGGGTGTGACAAGACTTTTGTATTCTCCATCCTGGCTCGATGCGCAGCTGGCGTTAAAAAGTAAAATGGACCAATCGAAACTAGATACGTATTTTGACAGTGTCGGAAATTTATTTGGAAGATTACCAGGTTCAGAATCCAATGGGAAAACCATCTTGACCGGCTCTCACATCAATACGGTAGTCGATGGTGGGAAATACGATGGTGCCTATGGAATCATTGCCAGTTTCATCGCTGTATTAAGGCTATTTCAAACCTATGGTTACCCAAAGAAAACGATAGAAGTCGTCTCTTTATGCGAAGAAGAAGGAAGTCGTTTTCCGCTCGCCTTTTGGGGTTCGAGAAGTGTTAGTGGTGCCTACAACCTTGACCGAGTGAAAGAGGTGAAGGACCCAGAGGGAATTCCATTTTTAGAAGCGATGACACAAGCGGGGTTTGATCCGGAAAAGTATACTCCTCCAGTTCGGGATGATGTGGAACGGTTTGTGGAGATTCATATTGAACAAGGAATGATTCTCGAGAAAAATCAGAATCAAATCGGGATTGTGACCCATATTGTTGGACAACGCCGTTATTCGGTTCAAATCAAGGGAGAAAGTAACCACGCGGGGACGACTCCAATGCAATATCGGAAGGATGCAGTTAGCACGGCCGCCCATTTTATTTCATTTTTAACAGAAAAAGCGCAAGTTGTTGACCCGCAATTAGTCGCAACGGTTGGAAGATTAAACGTCAAACCGAATGTACCGAATGTTGTCGCCGGTGAGGTAGAGTTCAGCCTGGATATTCGACATCATCAGGAAGCTGTGATTGACCATTATTGTGACGTGATTTTCGCGGAGTTTAAACGATTCGCAGAAAACTTAAATATGGAAGTGACCATCTCCCAGTGGATGGATGTAAAGCCGGTTAAGATGGATGGGGAGATGTGTATGTGGGCCAGTGAAATTGCAGAGGCGAAAAACTACCGTTACCAAGAAATGATCTCGGGTGCTGGACATGATGCCCAAGTATTTGGTCCGGTCTGCGCCACTTCCTTACTATTTGTACCTAGCCATAATGGAATCAGCCATTCACCAAAAGAATTTACGAGTTTGGAAGAGTTAGAAACAGGGATTGAACTATTAACTGAACTTTTATATAAACTAGCCTATTAAAGGGAACTAAAGGTAGAGACTGCATAAAAAATTTTAAAAAAATGTACTAGATTTAGTACTTAGTATCCATCCTCCAGAATATCTTTTTACGTAGATATGGCTTGATCATATTAAAGGAGAGATATGATGGATAACTTTGATGTCATTATGATTGGCAGCGGCCATAATGCTTTAATTACGGCTGCCTATTTAACGCGGGCGGGTCGCAGCGTTCTAGTATTAGAAAAAAATGATCGCCCTGGCGGATTTCTGCGCACCGAAGAGCTGACGCTGCCAGGTTTTAAACATGATGTGTTTGCTGCTGCACATCCTCTCTTTACAACCGGACCAGTCTACGCTGAACTAAGAGGGGATCTAGAAGCACGCGGGCTCCGATACATAAATACGGACCTGCCGACCGGTGTTTCGATGGAAGACGGACGAACGGCTGTCCTGCCTAGTTCATTTGAAGCGCTCATCGCTGAGGCGGAACGGCTGGCTCCCGGTGACGGCGCAGCTCTGGCCGGTATGTTTGAACAGCTAAATCCATATGTTAACGATGTATTTGGATTATTCAATATGGATCTCTCCAGTCCTGAAGCTGCACCGATCCTGAAGCGCTTGCTTCACGAAGGGGGCGGGGCGGGCTATTCGCCTTTCGCTGCCTCATTAGTTTCAACCGCCCGTAATACCGTCAGTTCTTTAAAGTCACCAGTGACACGGGCAATGCTGGCATCCTGGGTCACACACCTTGGCCGCACGCCGGATGAAGTCGGAAGCGGGATTTGGGTACCGCTGACGGTGATGGCACTGATGGGCGGCGGGATGCCGATACCTGAAGGCGGCAGTGAGAAACTGGTTCAAGCATTATCTCAACTGATAAAGGATCAGGGCGGCGAGATTCTTACGCATACTCATGTTGAGCGGATCTTAGTGGAGAATGGTCTAGCGGTTGGCGTCCGAACTTCAAAGGGGAAAAAGTATCGTGCTAAGCTGGCAGTCGTGGCCTCAACCACACCTGATCAGCTCTATCTCTCGCTCTTGGCCGATACGGAGATTTCACCACCACTTCGGGCACAAGCGAAACAGTACCGATATGGCCGTGGCTGCGTCCAAATTCATCTAGCACTAAGTGAGCCGCCAAACTGGCCAGATAAACGGTTTAACCGTGTCGGGCAGCCGCATCTAACAGATGGACTGGACGGATTTACTCTAGCGATTGCCCAAGGGGCGGCCAATCTGCTTCCGTCCAATCCTACCTTTACGGTCGATTGTTCTACCAACCTCGATCCAACGAGAGCACCGGAAGGAAAAGCAATCATGCGCATTCAAGTGCTGGAAGTGCCCATCCGTCCACGTAGGGATGCGGCTAACCTTATCGATGTCGGAGATGGTACATGGACACATGATTTAACCGAGCGGTTCACAGAACGCGTGCTAAATGTGGTGAGTAAGCATATACCAAACATCCCAAGTGCGGTGATTGGAAAATATGTCGTCACCCCAGATACGATTGCCAGGTTTAACCCGAACGCAGGACCGGGGGATCCCTACGGCGGGGCGCACGATTTGGCGCAAAGCTATCTTTTTAGACCATTACCAGGGCAGCCGGGTCATCAGACAGCTATTCCAAATGTGTATATGCTCGGTGCCGCAACCTGGCCTGGACATGGCGTGAATGGAGGATCAGGTTATATTGTTGCGCAGCAGCTTCTCTAACAATAAAATATCTGAAAAGAGTAAGACCCTATTTCCCAGTGGAAGTAGGTTTTTTTTACTACAAATAGGAGAATCAGAATTGAATTCTTCATCGTGATAGTTGTGAAAGACAAATTTATAGTTTTTGCTGCGAGATTTGTCCTTCATACCGCTTAGACGGCCAATCATAAAAAAAGGAATGATAATAAAGAGCAGGTATCTGTTCCTTAAACAGCATATTCAGTTCCTTTTAACCATTCCCCCTCCAATTGAATACATATAATTGATTGTAATTTATGTGGTCAATTGGAGGGGGAACAGTGAAATTCGAGTACGAATACACATTCGGGCTGCCAAGGAACATTGTTTGGAAATATATCAAGGATGATAAGGTGCTACGGAACTCACTCCCTGGTTGTAAGTCTTTTTCAGAAGTGACCAGAGGTGTATACCAAGCTGAAGTGGAGATAAAAATGGGCCCCATTCAAGATCACTTTGTCCTTGAGATTCGACTCCATGAGAAGAAGCCATCCTCCATCCTTCAATTACAAGTAATTGGAACTGGTAATATCGTAGAAATTTCCGGTAAAGCTGAACTTTATTTTAATGATCAACAAGGGACGACCCAACTAAACTGTAAAGCTGAAGCACAGGTAACAGGTGCCCTCGCTTTGGCAGGTCAGCGAGTATTAGAGGGTGGAGCTAATAAGGGTTTGGAGACGTTTTTTCAAAAAGTAGAAAAGGAAATAAAAAGGAGTCTTTATTATTTGAAAAAAAAGGGCAGGTGAAAAGGGTTCCATTAGTCGAATCGATCTCTACTCAGTAACCATCATGGTGGGGAATGTAAATTGGCAATAAATAAACCAAGGAGCAGTGGTCTAAGGCCGCTGCTCCTTGGTTTATTTATGCGTTTATCCTTTGGTCATAGGATTCCTTCAGGAGTTTTATATCCTCTTTAGGTGGTAAACCAAATAGTCGGGATTATTCACGGCTGAATTGCGATGGACTCTCATAACCTACCCGGAAGGCAACATCATCTGCACCTGCTGCCTCAGTTAATAATAAATGCCGTGCTTCCTGCAGTCTCAGTTGTTTTTGGAACTGTATAGGGCTCATCGCGGTAACCTCTTTAAAAATTCTATGAAGCGAAGAAACACCCATATTCGCTATTTCCGCAAGCTCCTCCACCCGAATAGCTCGATCATAATTATTCATGATATGTTCGATGGCGTCACTGATTTGATAGGTAGAACTTCCTTCTACTGCAATTTGCCCCAGTGCAGCACCATGCCGTCCTTGTAGAACCCTATAGATGATTCCCTTTTTGATAAGAGGAGCAAGTATTGGGATATCTTCAGGATAGTCAAGTAAGCGAACAAATCTGGCTACCGCGTCCAATAGAGATAACTCTATCAGGTTAACATACATACCTCTTTTAGTATTTTCTTTTTTACTCACACCTATTTGAAACTCTCCTAAAACTTCTAAAATTTCATTAGGCGTAAATTCGAGCTTAAGAGCGAGATATGGAGCCTCGGGAGAAGCTTCCGTTACTTGCCCAATAATTGGCAAGTTAACGGAAGTAACAAGGTAATCGGATTTTCATTCATCATCAGCCCCATAATCCACAGTGATGTTCAGATCCATGTCCACATCCTGCTGCACCTTGTCCGTAAACAAGCTGAACAAGCACAAGGCATTCCTGATACAGATCCTGAAATGGTGAAATGGATTGGTACAAGGAAACTCGAAATTTAATTATACAAAACAAGGCTGTCCCACTTTATATTGGGGCAGCTTTTTTAATTGTGAATCATTGGACTTAAGCTAACGGGGGCGTTTACTTGAAAATCAGGGCTACCAATCGGGTGGCTCTTTTTGTAAATAACCAAAGGAGCAGGTTAGCTGAAAAGATTTGATATAATGTAGAGAATACCTAGTAAGGAAAAAGGTGGTCTTGTATGGATAAAAGTGTGCAAGCAGATATTTTAGGTGCCCTATACGGAGAAATTAAACGATAAGACAATAATAGCAGTAGGTGATTAAAGTTTCTTGAATAATCCAATGTGGATTTAAGAAGATCCATAACTGGAATTTTTGTAAATGCTGGCAGACTTATAAAAGTAATACAACTGTTTATATGTCAGATTTAATAAAGATGATGGGGAGTAGCTAGGTAAGATAATGAAGGTATATAAGCTAAAGAATAATTTTAATGGAATAAAAAAGGGAACACAATTCTATTTGATTGCTGAATCTGAATTTATAGGTGTCAAAGATTTTGTTTTACGAACTAGTGACTTAGCAATCAGGATATCAATTAATGAAAGGGAGCTGCATAAAAATTTTATTTTATTGAAACATAGCTGAACGGTTTGACCAGTTAATTCAATTAAAGTAAACACGGGTGAAAGAGTGAAGGAAAAATAAAAAACCACTCAGAGTGGTTTTTTAATCTTGCATTGCTCCTGCCTCTCGGGAAGTCATTGCACCTTGTCCTTGGCTTACATCTTTTTGAATTTCTTGTTTTACTTTTTGTGCATCAGTTCCGGCAAATTCTGGTCTCATAATAGAACCCACATTCTCTTTAGCTTGTTCCTGTTGCATAGAATTCCTCCGCATTTTATTATTTAACAATCTTATTATTTACAAAAAAACACTCGGTTTATCCTGAGGATTTGATCGAATTTCACTTAAAGGTAAGGGCTCTTTCCACTAAAGGGTGCTAGAGTTCAAGACCTGCTTAATATACAACGCGGGTCTTTTTACGAAGGATAAAGGGAATAAGAGATTCCTTATTGTTCTTCTATATTATATTTCTTCATCAGTTTCTTGGATTGTTCGATTCCTTTTTCTGTTAGATACACTGATTTTGATTGATTGCTGCCACGAATTAAATCATTCTCGGTTAATTAATTTAGTGACTCAAAAGGATAACCTTTCCAACTTCTCTGAGCCTCACTCAATCCATAATCTTCTGTAAAAGATGTTAAATGTAATAATAATAATAACGTTAATTCATCAATCTGATCTTTCATTTTATGCATTCCTTTACTTTTTACCTCCATTATAGCTAAAACAATTTTCTATTTTCAAAAGTAGAAAATAATGCGTAAAACATATTTGTTGTTGAAAAATGGAACCTATGCCTTTTTAGTTCCGATAGCTTATTAAAGTAACGGGATAGTTGAAGAAGAAGGTGGCAAAAAAAAGACCCTTATTGACTGATTTTATTCAATAAAGGGTTTTTATATTTTCTTATTTTCTCAAACAATAATTGAAAGCTATATAAAAGCAAGGCTCTAAATTGAAGGAACAAAAAATGCTGGAATGGATTTATTCTGACTAACGTAGCTATTCGTGTTCGTTTTAAAAATTTTAATCCCCAAACATCAAATAATATATGAACGGATATTTGTAATTAGATACAAAGGAAATCTACTGTATGTCAATTTAAGAATCCAGAGTGCTGAAAGAAAGAAAGGACCAAATACAAATGCAGTGTCACCACTTATTTTAGGATTTACTTTTGTATAAAACAACCACCACCTACGTTTTTTACCTATCGTGTATAATATTTTTGAGATGACACTAATAAAAATAGTAGCGGGTAAAAATCTAATTATTGTTCTCCGACCTAATATAGGGAATGAAAGCCAGGGTAGAACAAACAGTAATATTAATAGCATCTTTGGTTTCTTCATTATGCACCTCAAATTTTCTCATTAAGCAAATCAATGAGCGATTAGGTTTTATCCTTTATATTTGATCCGTGAATATTAAATACATACAAACTACAAAAGTCCCCCCCTGAGGGTTCAAGGAAGAGTGCAATTAAAGAGCTGGTGCTTGTTAAGCTGACGGGTGCTTATGTTGAAAATCCAGCTGCCATCGAAGCAGCTTTTTTCTTCAGCTAACGGTCAGTAAGCAGAGGACAACAAAAAAAACGCTTCAATGCGGTTTATAGATTCAATATTTAAGTTATACCGTCTTAGCGTGCCAATTTAATCAATATCATTGTTGGTAGGCTCTACATATTGTTCATTTGTAGGAACTCCAAATTGTTTGTTAATTTCTTTAGCTAATTCATCTAAAAAGTCATCAGATAAAAAGGGACTATTTTCTTTGAACATATAATTCCTCATTTCTGTGTGGAATTTTAAAATATTCTACGAGGTTGAAATAATATCTATATTACTAACATTACCACTGTCCTAAAGTTTTAATCTTTTTACATAAATTTCATTTACTTTTGCTATTTACAGGAGTAATATAATCACAGTTTCAAATTCTTAAGTCGCTGAAACCATATGGTACGGGGGAACCATTTTTGTGGGTTGTTATTTAATCCATGGGGTGAATCCTTTCAAGGTAGGGCTACTCAAAGGTCCGAATCCGCCAGCTAACCTCGTAAGCGTTAAATGAGAAGGAAGGTGGAGCTTGTGACACAAGAAAAATGACGTGTCTACAGGTCTATTTACTATGACTTGTAGGCATTTTTTTTATTTATGTAAAAATATTGCTCTTTTTGTGGAAATTACTGTTTAAAGGGTAATATAAAACTTATTAACACTATTGGGTGGTGAGTAATTATGATTTCAGCCTTAAAAAGGTTTTTAATTGGACGACCTTTGAAATCCAATGAATTAGGAGAACAGAAACTTAACAAAACGAAAGCATTAGCTATCCTTTCATCTGATGCTCTATCATCGGTGGCATATGGTCCTGAACAAATACTGATAGTTTTAGTTACAGTTGGTGCAGCTGCATTTTGGTATTCAATTCCTATCGCAGTTGGTGTATTAATACTTTTAACAGCTCTTATCTTGTCTTATAGGCAAATCATCTTCGCGTATCCTCACGGTGGGGGAGCATATGTGGTTTCAAAAAATAACTTAGGTGTAAATCCTGGCTTAATAGCTGGAGGCTCTCTATTGGTAGACTACATACTAACTGTTGCTGTAAGTGTGTCTGCTGGTACTGACGCTATAACATCTGCCTTTCCGACCTTACATAAATTTAATGTCGAAATTGCCATAGTATTCGTCATTTTAATTACAATTTTAAATTTAAGAGGAGTAACGGAGTCCGCATCAATTTTAGCCTACCCCGTGTACTTGTTCGTATTAGCGTTGTTCATATTAATTGGTGTGGGAATTTATAATATTCTAACAGGAGGAGTTTCGCCTGAATTACATCCCCCAATTGGTACACCTGTTACCGGAATCAGTTTGTTTATTCTTTTAAGGGCGTTTGCCTCGGGAAGTTCCGCCTTAACTGGGGTTGAAGCTATATCCAATGCAATTCCTAACTTCAAAGATCCCGCACCTAATAATGCTTCTAAAACGTTAATGATAATGGGCGCATTACTTGCCATATTATTTTCAGGAATTATTTATTTAGCCTACTATTATGGGATTACGCCAAGCGCAGAGGTAACCGTTGTATCACAGATTGCTGAGGAGACATTCGGACGGAATTTCATGTACTTTTTTATTCAAGGTACTACAGCATTAATTTTAATCCTTGCTGCAAATACTGGTTATTCTGCTTTCCCATTGCTGGCAGTTAATCTTGCAAAAGATAAGTTTATTCCAAGGATGTTTCTTGTTAGAGGAGACCGATTGGGATACTCAAATGGCATTATCATACTTGCAATCACTTCAATCATTTTAATTATTGCTTTTCAGGCAGAAACAGAGCATCTAATTCCTCTTTATGCTGTTGGTGTGTTTATTCCATTTACCTTGTCCCAAACCGGAATGATCGTTAAATGGATTCGCGAGAAGCCTCAGGGGTGGCTTCCAAAACTAATAATTAATACAATAGGGGCCATTATTAGCTTTATTGTCACAATGATGTTCTTTTTAACTAAATTCACTCAAGTATGGTCGGTATTAGTTTTTTTACCAATTATTCTTTTTGTTTTCTACCGAATTAGAAAGCATTATGAAGCAGTCGGTGCCCAGCTTAGCCTCACAACTTGTGAACCATTGATGCCAATTGAAGGAAATGTACTAATAGTTCCTGTTGCTGGCATGACTAATGTGGTAGCGAATTCGATCAACTATGCAAAATCACTTTCTCAAGATCAAATTATTGCAGTCTATGTCTCCTTTGAAAGAGATGACGAGAAAAACTTTGAAGAAAAATGGAAGAAGTGGCAACCAGATGTAAGACTGGTGACGCTGCATTCGCATTACAGAAGTATCATTAATCCCCTTACCAAATTTGTTGATACTATTGAACATAAAGCTAGTGAATCGAATTACCGAGTCACAGTAATCATCCCACAATTTATTACAAAGAAAGGTTGGCACAATATTCTGCATAATCAATCAAGTTTACTGATTCGGGCCTACTTACTGTTTCGAAGAAATGTTATTATCACGACTGTTCCTTATCATTTAAAAAAATAAAGACTATAAAAAATATCAATTCTTTCAGGCAGCTCTACTTTATATAGAGTTGCCTTTTATTATAGACAAGGGTAGCAATAATTACGAATTGAAGTTGCATTTTTACTTTTTGAACAAGGAGATCTCAAAACTGAACCTTGTAGATTTGTCGGTAATAAGGTAGGCACCTTCGGTGAATTCTTCGACTGAAGTAGCTATAGCAGTATGATTAGGTAAACTAATGTTGCTTAACAACAACCATTAAATCGCTCTGTTGCAACAGCCTATTTCTTATTTAACTAACGTAAGCAGTTTAGTTGAACAAGGAATTAGATAATTATGCTAATATTAGACTTAAGTTAGGGGGAGAAAATGTGGATGACAAATTAATGAAAATGCCCTTTCCAGAACTTATCTCAAAATTAGTGGTAGCACCTTTATTTATTGTAGTGGTAATATTGGCTATTTTAAATGTAATACTAAATAGAAAAGATAATTGTGCTAACAAAGCAGGTTGAAGAAGGAATAACTACTTTATGTTGGAATTATCCATTAAATTAAGAAGCTAATTAAAAATATACCCCTCACTAATGAGGGGTATCAGACTGTCGACAAATCCGA
>NZ_JAGGQR010000108.1:0-85991 GCF_018613205.1 Bacillus sp. ISL-46 | reverse complement strand
TAAAAAGTGGTGAAAATGAATCCAATGAGACCTGTTGGCTATAAAAATCTAATAAAAAGTGGTGAAAATGAATCCAATGAGGCTTATTGGATACAAAAATCTAATAAAAAGTGGAGAAAATGAATCCAATGAGGCCAATTGGCTATAAAAATCTAATAAAAAGTGGAGAAAATGAATCCAATGAGGCTTATTGGATACAAAAATCTAATAAAAACTCCAAAAATGATTCCAAGAGCACTTATTGTCAACTTCTAATCTGAAAAAATAACATTAAGGAGAGGAACTAGCCTAGTGAGGGAATTATTATTATGAAAAAATAGAATCAGGAATTTGGGAGGTTGTTTATATAGGACTTGGTGGGATTTAAACCCACAAAACACATTGCAACCTTTGTGTAAGGGCTGCAAGTTGCTCTATTCATTGAGCTACAAGTCCTATCTATAATATGTACCAAAAATAAGTTATTATTCCTTAGTTATAACAAAATTTTTTAGTAAACTAAACTATACTAATGTTGCGCAGTTAGCAATTTTCATAAATAATGATTAACTATTAGGTCCATCTAATGTATAATATTTTCAACAATGATAGAGAGGAATTACCATGAACTCATATATAAAAGATCAAATTGAAGTGTTTCAAGAAAAAAATCAGAATCGTGGATGCCTATTAGTTAGCTGCCCAGATCAACCTGGCATAGTTGCGGCGATATCAAAGTTTTTGTTTTCCTATAATGCAAATATTATTGAATCCAGTCAGTATTCCACCAATCCTGAGGGTGGCACCTTTTTTATTCGGATTGAATTTGAATGCCCAGGTTTAAAGGATAAAGCAAAGGACATGGAGACTCAGTTTGCTGAAATTGTTAAGGAGTTTTCGATGGAATGGAGCTTTACGCATGTTTATCATGTGAAAAAAGCGGCAATCTTTGTATCAAAAGAACTTCATTGTTTGCTCGAGCTTTTGTGGGAATGGCAAAGTGGAGACTTAATGGCTGATATCGCCCTTGTTATCAGTAATCATGAAACAGGAAGAGAGGTTGTCGAAGGACTAAACATCCCGTTTTATTACGTTCCAGCCAATAAAGATATTCGTGGACAAGCCGAAGCAACGCAACTTAAGCTACTAAAAGAGTATGACATTGATTTTGTGGTATTGGCCCGATATATGCAAATCTTGTCACCGAAATTTGTCGAAGAGAATCCCAATAAAATTATCAATATTCACCACTCCTTTTTACCAGCCTTTGTGGGTGCAAGACCCTATGAACGAGCTTTTGGCCGCGGTGTCAAATTAATCGGTGCTACTTCTCATTATGTGACCAATGACCTGGATGAGGGACCTATTATCGAACAGGATATCAGTCGGGTCGATCATCATGACAATGTGGACAGCCTTAAGAAAATTGGACGTAGAATTGAAAGAAGCGTATTGGCTCGAGCGGTAAAATGGCATATTGAAGACCGTATTATCGTTCATCAAAATAAAACAATTGTTTTCTAGTAAATCCCTTTAATAGGGATTTTTTTCTGTCCAATCATTAGATTGGGCTATTTGTGCGGGATTTTTAAAAATGGATTTAATCTATTTTTCCAATCAAAAACTAGGACTATTGGAAAGCGTCGTGAATATACATTTAAAATACTAGGGGGATGAGGAAAATGGAAAATCAAATTAAGATTAACGATAATGGTCCACTAGCTGTAAATGGAGACTTTCAAATCATGGATGCCGAAGGAAATGAATATCCGAAGAAGGCAAAAGTGTATCTATGCCGTTGTGGACTTTCCAACAAAAAGCCGTTTTGTGATGGATCACATAAGAAAGGCGGATTTGAAAGCAGCCCAAGAGTGACTGACGGAAAGTAAAGGTGTCAGGCACCACTCTTTCCAGGGTTTTGTAGCACTTTTGGATTCTGTAGGTGTAGCCAGGATGGGCAAACAAATCTTGGCTGTTCTTATTTTATTGAATTTCATAATCCAAGACTGTTTATTGCGGACATGGTGAATAGTTGATAATATATTATCAGGTATGTGTCACCATGAAGTTTGTACGCCAAAGGAATTCAACTTAATAACTAAGTGTATTATGAGAGGCGGTAAATAAAATGACAAAAGGTAATAATGAGAAAATAACGGTAAAAGCAACAGTTCATGCACCAGTAGAAAAAGTGTGGGGATATTGGACAGAGCCAAATCATATAACGAAATGGAACAATGCTTCAGATGACTGGCACACGCCAATTGCTGAAAATGATTTAACGGTTGGCGGGAAATTTCTCACAAGAATGGAAGCAAAAGATGGCAGTTTTGGCTTTGATTTTGGTGGGATTTATGATGAAGTGAAATTAAATGAGGCTATTTCTTATACCATGGGGGATGGAAGAAAAGTTGATATTACTTTTAAAGGTCGTGGAAATGAAACCCAGGTAATCGAAACTTTTGATGCAGAAACCACCAATTCAATTGAGATGCAACAAGCAGGATGGCAGGCCATTTTAGATAATTTTAAAAAATATAGCGAGCAATAATCAAATCGAAAAGATTGTTTTCAAGGGAATCCCTTTAATAGGGATTTTTTTGGAAAAATAGAGAGGAGAAAATCAGTTCAAGGCTGATTTTCTCCTTTTTATTTTGTGATGAAGATGAACTCACTTTGCTACCTTTGTGCATGCTGTTTCAACAATGACGGGTACCACTCTCAATAAGTCGATAACTCCTAAATTCTAGTTTCTTTGTGGTTTCCAGCTGGATTAATTCTCCATGTTCCAATTGAATCCTCTTTGAAAATAGTGGTCCATCATATACAAAGGTATGATATTCACCGGATTCTCCCATCGGACAAATAGTAGTCTGTTGAACATCCTGTAGGAACGATTCATCTATGATTCTACCAAGCCACATGTCATCTAATACATCTTCCCGTACGCGGATCACGATTGCTTCATAACCAGAATGGACAAACTTATCCAATGATTGTAAAGAAGCTTCCTTTTTCATCCATAGTGGATACAGGGCATCAACATCTGCAGCGATAGCGACTTTTTCTCCCCATTCCCTGTGTTCATCTAAATAAAGATCTCCGTAGGCTATTCCCGTTACATTATATTGATTTTTCAAGGAAAGCACTTCTTCGACAAATTGACTTGTATAGTTTTCGTATGTACATTCGATAAAATGAACAGGTAGGTTTAAAGCTTCACCTTGTAGTTTTATCATTTCTGTTCGCTCTCCATGGCCAAATGTTCGCCCAAGTTCTTTGGGAACAGTTGTAACCAAGCAAACAACCTCAAATCCGTGCGAAATTAAAGTATCTAAGGCCATGCAACAATCCTTTCCGCCACTCCAAGATAAAGCTATTCGTTTTTTCAAGATTCATCATCTCCCCTTAATGATATTTTCATGTTTGTCATAATGATATTTTATCATAAAGATTAATAACCCGAGCTCGTAGATGGGAATCCAAGTAAAACATTAAGTGATACGTATTTCATTATACAATTTTAAATAATTTATTCAAAAAAGTATAAAAATTATCAATCATCTGATATAACTGAACTATCAAGAAATTTTGCTGGTTTATTATTCATAAATGAATAATTTTTCATTGATTGGAATTCGAGAAGGGAGGGTTATTTGTGAATGATGAAATAAAAGTTTGGAATGAAAATGAAGCCATTCTTCATTCATTGCAAGACGATATTTTAGTGACCGATACAGATGGCATTATTTTGAAGGTGAGTGAAGCAACCGAAGGTATTTATAATATGAAGACAAATGAAATGATCGGCCGATCCGTTTATGAACTTGAAAAAGAAGGGGTTTTTACACCGATTTTGACCCCTTTGGTCATTAAAGAAAAAAAGAAAATTACCCTTGTCCAAACAACTAATAATGGCGATAAGTTACTTGTTACGGGGATTCCTGTATTCGATGCTAACAAAACGCTCGTCCGAATTGTCAGTTATTCACATGATGTAACAGAGTTACTTAACATGAAAAAATACTTAATTGACATCGAAGACGAAATGGAACGAGTGAAAAGTGAGCTTGAATTGCTGAGAAATCTTCAGTTTGATTCTGATGGGATGATAGCAACCAGTATAGAAATGAAAAAAGTCCTCCAACTCGCATTACAGGTAGCTGAAATCGATGTCAATGTGTTACTGCTGGGGGAAACAGGAGTGGGAAAATCACATATTGCTAAATTTATTCACAAGAAGAGTTCGAGAAAGAACGGACCTTTTATCGAGGTGAACTGTGGGGCCATACCCGAATCCCTTTTTGAGGCAGAGTTTTTTGGTTATGAATCAGGTGCATTTACGGGTGCAAATTCGAAAGGGAAGGTAGGGTTAGCGGAACTTGCTGAAGGTGGGACATTATTTTTAGATGAAATTGGTGAGTTGTCATTAGCAGATCAAGTGAAAATCCTCAAATTTATTCAGGAAAAGCAATTTTATCGTGTCGGTGGAACGAGGCTTCGAACCGTTGATTTCCGTATCCTAGCCGCGACAAATAAAAACTTAGAGAATGCAGTTGAAGAAAAAACCTTTAGACATGACCTCTATTTTCGCTTAAATGTGGTACCCATCACCATTCCGCCATTAAGGAAGCGGTCAACTGATATTATTCCGTTGATTGAACACTTTTTAGCGTTTTTTTCAAAAAAGTACGGCCGGGAGCGCAGCCTTGATGAGGGTGTTATCCATCTATTGTTAACACAAGAGTGGAAGGGAAATGTGCGGGAATTAATCAATTTAATTGAAAGACTGGTAGTCACCTCACCTAAACAGCTGATTGAAATTGGAAATTTACCTAATCAATTTCGAAAGCCTTTTCCTGATGTGACGTCAGTTGAAGAAACCAATCGCTCCTTGAATGAAATTCTTGAAAGCGTTGAAAAGCAAGTGCTAATAAAAGCTAGAAAACAATACAAAACAACGATTAACATGGCTAAAGCATTAGGAATCAGTCAACCATCTGTATTTAGAAAACTCAGAAAATACGAAATAGAATAAAGAGTGGCACGAAACTTGCATTATATTTTAGTAATGAGTGGACCAACCAAGGGAGGTTTCTTAGCAAGGCTATTCCTTATAAGGGGGGCGATACGAAGGGAAAGCGGTTCTTTATTGCTTATATTTATACAAAAATAATAAACGTAAATATTCTCAAATAACATTGTAAGTGTATTTTTATTTCAATTTGTGTATATTCAATTGATAATAGAATATTAGGAAAATATATTGACATAAAATAGACAAATATTTATATTTAAGGAATATTATTCATTTTTAAATAACTTTAGTGGAGAAGAGGTGGATTATGAAAGTAACAGTAGGACCAGCTCAATATATTAGAAATAAGGGTTTATTAGAAGCAGCGGGAACTTACATAAAAAACTTCGGAAACTCTGCCGCCCTTATTGGAGGCCATACAAGTAAAGAAATTGTAGAAGTTTCATTACGAAAAAGTTTGTTAGAGCATGGGATTTTATTGAAGAATTCCCTGTGGTATGGAGGAGAATCTTCCGAATCGAATATCGATAGAGTAGTAGCCGACTTAAGAGATGAAAAGATCGATGTCCTCATCGTGGCAGGTGGAGGTAAAGCAATTGATACGGTGAAAGCCGTTGCTTACCGACTTAACAAACCTTTAGTTGCCATACCAACAATCGCCGCAACTTGTGCAGCTGCCACACCTATTACCATTCTTTACAGCAATGAAGGTGAATTTATCGGGATTGAACGAAAGTCAAAAGCTCCTGATTTAGTCTTGGTAGATTCGGAAATTATCATGAAGGCGCCCGTTCGTTTTTTAATAGCAGGTATTGGCGATACATTGGCTAAATATTTCGAAACGAAATCCTCTGTGAAAAAAGCAACACCAACCGCCTTAAATCAGACGGCCATTGCGATAGCAGGTCAGGTGTACCAAACGTTGCTTCAAATAGGGAAAGAGTCTGTCAATGCTGTAAGAGCACAAACAGTGACAAAAGAATTCGAAAATGTGATAGATACCGTTATTTTAGTCAGTGGCAGTGTAAGTGGGTATGGCGGGGATGATTGCCGGACAGCTGGAGCGCATGCCATCTATTCCGGATTAACGATTTTCCCTGAAGTGCACCACACCTATCATGGTGAAATTGTTGCCTTTGGTATTCTTGCACAGTTGTGTATGGAGAATACCAGTGATGATGAGTTGAAAACGTTAATAAGTTATTACCAGGAAGTAGGACTTCCTTTTACTTTAAAGCAAATGGGGATAACAAATTTAACAAATAGTCAGTGGAGAAGGCTTGGTGACATTACCGTTACTATTGAAGATATGGCGAATATGCCATTTGAAGTCACAGCAGAAATGGTGATTGAAGCTGTCCGCCGAGCAGATGAAATAGGAAATGGGATGTTAACTACTGGTATTGCTGCACAGTAATGGTTCTTTATTCGTAGGCAGTCCATTTAAAAAAGAGCAACATGGTTGAAAAAACTTGATTCTATGAAGCTAGCTACACGAAAGAGAGATAATTTTTTTAATCAATCAAGGGGGAATTTAGGATGAAAAAATGGTTATTAGTTGTTTGCTCGTTGATGTTGTTATTCGCGTTAGCGGCATGTGGAAAAAAGGACGCGGCAAGTACTGCAGAAAATGGGAAGTCGTCTGAACCTTTGAGAGTGACATTGCCGACATGGACAGGATATGGCCCATTATTTTTAGCAAAGGAAAAGGGCTTTTTCAAAAAGAATGGTATTGATGTGGACCTTTCCATTGTTGAAGGATTAGGTGAACGTAAACAAGCGTTAGCAAGCGGGAAAATTGACGGGATGGCAACAGCACTGGATGTGCAAGTTTCATTAGCAGCCTCTGAAATCCCAGTTCAAGTTGTTTGGTTATTGGATGATTCATACGGCGGAGATGGCATCCTTGTAAAAAAAGGAATTAATAGTGTGAAAGATTTAAAAGGGAAACAAGTAGCATTTGAAGTTGGTTCAACAAGCCATATGCTAGCACTACAAGCCTTAAAACAAGGCGGATTAACTGAAAAAGATGTGCAAGTTGTCCAAATGTCTGCAGGCGATGCTGGTGCAGCTTTTGCAGCTGGTAAAGTGGATGCAGCCGTAACATGGGAGCCTTGGTTATCAAAAGGAGCACAAGCAAACGGAAAGGTATTATTAACAACCAAAGATCTATCAGGAATTATTGTTGATACCGTCAGCTTTAAAGAAGATGTCATCAAAAATCGTCCGAAAGATGTGGAAGCTTTTGTAAAAGCTATGGGCGAAGCAATGACTTACTGGAAAGAACATGAAAAAGAAGCCAACGAAATTATGGCGAAAGGTTTAAAAATTGACCTAAGAGAATTTGAAGGAACGGTAACTGGTTTGAAATTCTTTTCAAAAGAAGATAACGTAAAATTATTTGGCACGGAAAGTGCAAAAGGTTCCATTTATCAATCAACAGAAAATGCGATTTCGTTTTACAAGGATCAAAAACTTCTTAAAACAGAGCCAAAAGCAGAAGATGTCATCAATCCAACTTTCCAAAAGTAAGAAATTTACTGCTAAATTATTTTTGGATTCACTTTGATCAGCCTGACTCATG
Source organism: Bacillus sp. ISL-46 (assembly GCF_018613205.1). NCBI lineage: Bacteria > Bacillati > Bacillota > Bacilli > Caryophanales > Bacillaceae > Bacillus > Bacillus sp. ISL-46. The sequence goes on along the minus strand of NZ_JAGGQR010000108.1, from coordinate 78,390 downwards.
AGTTGTTTTTTACCCCTCATCAGTTAGGCTTTTTTTCAAAATAAAACGCATAAGAAAATAGGTGAGAAAAAATGATAGCAAAATTGTTTACTCCTAATAAGGAAATTCCAAAAATGTTTTATACTTCGGCTGGCTTCTTAACATTTATTATTTTTCTATTGATTTGGTCTGTACTCAGTTACGGCCAGTTTGTTAATCCTTTATTCTTACCAACTCCAACTGCTGTATTAGCGACAGCCGTCGATATGTTCATTAATGGTGAGATTCTCTCTGATATTGGAATCAGTTTTACAAGGGTTCTTTTCGGGTTTCTAGCTGCTGCCATTATTGGTCTACCTCTAGGGATCTTAATGGGATCGCTGCGGATTATGGAGGGAGCATTTGAACCGATCATCGGATTCATTCGCTATATGCCGGCATCCGCCTTCATTCCTTTACTTATTCTTTGGATTGGACTTGGAGAGACCGAAAAAATGAGTGTCATTTTCTTAGGAACGTTTTTTCAGCTGACACTGATGATTATGGACGTTACGAAAAATGTTCAAAATGATTTAGTCGATGTTTCCTACACATTAGGCGCAAAGAAGGCACAGGTGTTCACAAAGGTAATTCTGCCTGCTTCATTACCGGGAATTGTTGATACGCTTCGTATTACATTCGGATGGGCGTGGACATATTTAGTCGTTGCTGAAATCGTTGGTGCATCTAGTGGTTTAGGATATATGATCATGCAGGCATCACGTTTTCTGCAGCCGGATAAAATCATCGTGGGCATTCTAATTATTGGTTTACTGGGGCTGATTACAGATATTCTCTTTAAAGCTATATACAAGGCTTCGTTTTCTTGGATGAGAAAGGATGGTTTCTAGATGGTTACACCTGGATTAAAAGTGAAAGAAGTAGAAGAAATAGTTGTACCAAAACAGAGAGAATCTCTTGTTTCAAAAATGGGTACCCCAAAGTTAGAAATTAAAGAGGTAGGGAAAGTCTTTAAAACAAAAAAAGGTGAAACAATCGCATTAGAAAAAACCTCCTTTTCGATTGAGGAAGGGGAATTTGTCACCATTTTAGGACCTTCAGGTTGTGGCAAATCCACCGTGTTAAGGATTGTCGCAGGTTTAGAAGATGCAACGTCAGGAAAAGTTCTTCTTGATGGGCAGGAAATCAATGGACCTGGACCTGATCGAGGTATGGTGTTTCAATCGTACACTTTATTTCCATGGTTATCTGTCAAAGAGAATATTACCTTTGGACTAAAGCTAAAGGGTGTTTCTCAAAAAGAAAGGGACGATATTGCAAGACACTACTTGCAATTAATCGGTTTAGAAGGATTTGAATCGCATTTCCCGATTCAATTATCAGGTGGGATGAAACAACGTGTAGCGATTGCACGGGCGCTGGCAAACGATCCGAAAATATTATTAATGGATGAGCCATTTGGAGCATTGGATGCCCAAACTAGAAACATTATGCAAGAAGTGCTCCTTAAAGCATGGGAAGAGTCCAAAAAGACGATTTTATTTATTACGCATGATGTTGAGGAATCGATCTTTTTAGCAGATTCCGTTTATGTGATGACTGCAAGACCAGGTCGTTTAAAGAAAAAGATCCCTATAACATTAGAGAGACCTAGAGATTTTAGTGTAAAAGCTACACTCGAGTTTGCCGAATACAAAGAAGAATTATTGTCGCTGATTCGAGATGAAAGTTTAAAAGCGATTAAATAACTCACGTCACTAAACTGATAATAATAGAAGAAACCCGTAATTTCGAGAGAAAAGGATTACGAATATGGAGGTCAAAGTATGGAGAACAAATGGGATCACCTCGTGAAAAATATGCCAAATCGACTTGCACCTAGCATGGCGAAGGACCATCCAAATCTACCAGTTGTTAAAGAGGAAGGCTGCTATTACTTTGGAGTGGATGGAAAGAAGTATCTTGATTTTACATCCGGGATAGCCGTAACAAATGTTGGGCATCGTCATCCAAAGGTGGTGCAAGCCATTAAAGATGCAGCAGATGGATTGATGCATGGTCCTTCTGGCGTGATTATGTATGAGTCGATTTTACGTTTAGCCGATGAACTTGCTGAAATTTTACCTGGGGACCTTGATTGCTTTTTCTTTGCCAATAGTGGAACGGAAGCAATCGAAGGCGCTCTTAAACTAGCAAAATATGTGACGAAACGACCTTATGTCATTTCCTTTACAGGTTGTTTCCATGGTCGTTCTTTAGGCGCATTAAGTGTGACTACATCGAAAAGCAAGTACCGGAAATTTATCCAACCGTCTGGACTTACCTATCAAGTTCCTTATGCGAATGTAAAAGAATGTCCAGCAGGCATGGATCCTGAAACCTATGTGATCGAAAAATTAGAAAAAGATTTTGCATCATTATTTAGCCATCAAGTAACACCGGAAGAGGTCGCATGTGTGATTCTAGAGCCTGTGCTCGGTGAAGGTGGTTATGTGGTTCCGCCAAAGGGCTGGTTAAAAAAAGTTCGTGAGATTTGTGATCGCCACAATATCTTATTGATATTTGATGAAGTTCAAACAGGATTTGGCCGTACAGGTCAATGGTTCGCAGCGCAAACCTTTGATGTAACCCCAGATATTATGGCAATCGCCAAAGGAATTGCCAATGGTCTTCCGCTTAGCGCGACGGTCTCTTCCAGTGAATTAATGAAACAATGGCCACTCGGAAGTCATGGGACAACGTTTGGCGGAAATCCAATTGCATGTTCCGTTGCACTAGCTACCTTGGAAGTAATGAAAGAGGAAAACCTACTTGAAAACACTCGAAACATGGGAAGCTATGCCGTTCAGCAGCTAGAACGAATTAAAGAACGTCACCCTGTTATTGGCAGCATCCGTGCGGTTGGCTTAATGATTGGAATTGAAATCATTGACCCAGTGACAGGTGGACCGAATGGTGAAGGATTGTTAAAAATTCTTGATCTCGCGCTTGAAAAAGGTGTTTTATTCTATCTGTGCGGAAATCATGGGGAAGTCATTCGAATGATTCCTCCGTTAATCGTTACAAAGGAACAAATTGATCAAGGGCTTCAAATGCTTGATGAAGCATTATCGGAGTATGAAGCGACATTGATGCAGCCAGTAAAATAATAATCAGCAAACAGAATGATAAGCGTTGAGATTTTTCTCTCATCGCTTTTTATTTTGTCTTGTGTAGGCAAAATAGTTTATTATAAATATATTATGTAAACTAATATGTTTTTAAGAAAGAAAATTATACAAGGATATTAGCTGAAAAATGGTATACTTTTAATTATTTAGTAGCAACCTTACCGGGCATCGTTTGTTAAAATAAATATATCTGAGTCCTTTGTGGTTACTTGTTTGGAGTTGAAAATTTTGAGTCGTTTATTTGCAAATTGGTATGATTTTTTTATGAATCCGTTGGAGAATAAGAAGTTTAAGAGGATTCGCAAGGAACTTCTTTCAAAGGCAACGGGAAGTGTCCTAGAATTAGGGTCGGGTACAGGAATTAATTTTCCTTTATATGAATCTGCAGAAACAGTGACTGCGATTGAACCGAGTCAACATATGATTGAGCGTTCCTTATCGAAACATAAGCAATCACTAGTCCCAATAGAAATCGTTCAGGCAAGTGCAGAAAAACTGCCTTTTGCTGCGGATACTTTTGATACAGTAGTGGCAACACTTGTATTTTGTACGATTCCAAATCCGGATATAGCCATTTTAGAGATGAAACGAGTATGTAAGCCTGAAGGTAAAATTCTACTATTTGAGCATGTAAAAATGCAAAATCGGTTTTTATCCACACTCCAGGACTGGTTAACTCCCGCTTGGAAAAAAATCTGTGATGGATGCTGTTTAAATAGGAATACCTTAGACTTACTAAGGGCTCATGATATCTCATTAATAAAGGTGCAAAAATATTATCGTGATTTATTTGTTTTTGCTGAAGCCAAAAATAATAAGAAAGCATAGTTTTTTCAAGAGTCTCCATATTGGAAGGCTGGCTCTAATGTTGTCTAAAAATAACATTGTTGAGTCAGCCAGTCTCTTTTTCTTATCTTTTATTGATTTAACGCTCCTGGGGTCAACCCCCAAAATTTAATCCTTGATTTCAACATTCCCATTGTCATCAATTTCGATAGTTGTATAGCTTTTGAAGACGTCCATGTTGGTGATTTCATGTTGAACGACGCTGGCAAAGCTCTCCATGTAAGGCTTGTACACCTCAGGGTCTTTGACGAGATGATAAAAATTCACTCTTTTTCCATCTTTCATATCCGTCATCCTTAGTAAAAATCGGTCGCCAAATTGCCCTTTAAACCAACCTCTTGCTTCCTCATGACTATTGAATTTAGGCATTTGGTTAGGATCAATTGTAAGATCTTGATTCATTAACTCGTTCACCTCTTTCCAATATATTGCCTCTTCTAATATTCCCCATTGGCATAAAAATTATTGAGTATTAAAAGTTGAAATAAAAATTCAACTGTCACTTCATTTATATGGTAAATTTAAAGAGTGAGAATCAATATTACCGCTTTAAAATAGGCGTAGTTTCAATGAACTAATAGATGAACCAAATGTATGGAGGAAAGGTTTATGGCAGTTGTAAAATCAGTCACAATCGATGGCGAGAGTATTCATGTATTTAGAAATGCGGTTTACATCTTTGAATCGAGCTCAGGCTTTACCTTAGAATTGGATTTGATTGTAAGTGAGGTTGTTGTAAAAAAATATAAAACCGTTGAAAACCTAATTGTTGAGATAGAATTTGAAGATAGGAGAATCATAAATTCCATTATGCATGTAAAAATTCTGGCTGGAGGCTTGCCACAACTTAATTTATTCTGTGCGCTCGATGATATCAAAGAATATCAAGACTTCAAACGGGTAAACGAAAATGAATCTTGGTTTCCGAATATAGAAGAAGGCATTACCATCGAAGAAATAAGAAAAGTGGAAATGCCAAATGAGGATGTTAGTTTAAAACTAAATCTGCCAATCGACCAGGTTGAGTGGATTAAAAAACATAAAAAGAAAAGTATAAATGAAATTTTTCAAGAATTGATCTATGAATTTTGGGAAAAACAAGAATCATAATGATTTTGGTGTAGTCAGCATACTTCCGTCTGAAAGTGGACAGACGGTAGAGCACTGACACCGGAAATTAAAATTACTTCATTTTGTCAAGGGTAACATCAAAGATGAAACATAGAAAAATAGCAAAGATCGCAGAAAAGATAAGGGCGGGGATGGGCCTTTTAAAATGGATTCGAATGATCATGAACATAACCATTACGAATAATAGGGACCATAATAAATTCCAATGATGATGGTAGGTAATAGATCCGCCCTTCACCGCAAAATATTCCAAAACAATATAGACACTTGTAAAAAAGGCGATGTAAAGAGATTGAGAGAGGACGCCTTTTCTAAAAGGATATTTGGAAAGGTAAACCCATGTCGATAGGGGCATTCCAATCAAAGTTAGTAACAATATCGGAATCATAGCAAACTGTATCCCATTGGGTTCCAATTGCCAAAGTTGATATTTATAACAAAGGAGTTCATATAATGCGTCTCCTAGGGAAGCAAAAAGCATCGTAGGATAATATACCTTCCAATTACGATCTGCGAACTTAAAGGCAGCAATTATCCAAATAACCGAATAGATGATGGCAATCATGAGGTACACTCCTAGAAGTTAATATATACTATATTTCCCAAAAGTAGATATACCATCCATAGGTGAGTAATAATAAAATTTTTTAATTCAGTTATAAATTCTACAAATCATTTAAAGAATTAAGTTCTTTCATCGGTGAAACATCCTTTTCCAAAAAGAAAAAATGGGTTACATTTGTAAGTATGATTCTAAAGGTTTGCATTGGGTGGTGATACCGTGTGACGGAAACAAAAAAGCTGCAAGAGATAGATTTATATAAACCCATTCAGACTTATTTTTTACGTGAAGGGTATGAGGTTTACGGGGAAGTGAAGGACTGCGATATTGTTGCAGTGAAAGATGAAGAGTTAGTTGTCATTGAATTAAAACTCACCCTAAGTGTGGATTTACTAATACAGGCGGCCAAACGGCAGCGTATTACGGATAAAGTTTATGTGGCGATACCGAAACCGAAGCATCGTTTAAATTCTAAACGGTGGACAGAAAAATGCCATTTAATTCGCAGGCTGGAGCTGGGAATGATTGTTGTTTCGAGCCCAGGAAAACGGGGAAGGGCAGAAATTATTTTCGAGCCCACTCCATTTATTCGCCGCAAAAACAAACGCAAGCGAGATTCTATTATGAAGGAAATTAACGGCCGAAGTGCGGACTATAATGTGGGCGGCAGTAATCGAACCAAGATTATGACAGCTTATAAAGAAAATTGCATCCAAATTGCGTGTTACCTAGAAAATTTGGGTCCATTATCCCCGAAAAAGTTAAATCAATTGGGATCTGGAAAAAATACTTCTTCGGTCCTTACTAAAAACTATTATGGTTGGTTTGAAAGGATTAAACGAGGTATCTATGTAATAACTGAGAAGGGGAAAGAAGAAATCAAGGAATATCCGGAGTTGATAAATTATTATTTAACTAGTTTAGGCGACGACCAGGTTACTTAACTGCTACTACCTAAAAGGCTGCCCCAAAATTACTTGGGACAGTCTTTTTTACTCTCTATGTTCAAAATATACTTGGGTCGTTCGCGGTCGTGTTTCTTTGAACCATTGATAACAAAAGATAGTGATCAGAATCAAGTCAATGGCATCTCCACCATAATACATAAGCAAAGCGCCCGTTTTGGCTTGGGCAACGGGAACTCCCATTGGCGGATGAGCATAAATATATTTTGAAAGAATGCCGTGGCATGCCAAGGCGATGATTAATACGCTCGAACGGAATAGATTACTCGTCCGGTGTGGGTGGGGATCCGTATAAATAAAGGCTGCTGTGAAAAAATAGCCCGCAAGGAATACATGCAGGTGGACTACGCTGTGAAGCAGTGCGTTATGTTGCATCGTTTGATATAGGCTAGTTGTATAGAGGACCCAAAGGCCGCCGACATTTAGGAGTGAGGCTACAATAGGATTACTGATGAATCTGATTGGGTTGCTTTTTATAATACGGGATAAGAGCCGTGCTTGCTTTACGTTTAATGTTCGCAGAATTAGTGTCATTGGGGCGGCCAGGACCATAAGAAGTGGTGCCAGCATCCCGAGAAGGAGATGGCCGAGCATATGTGACGTGAAATCTTGATGGGAACGAGCGGCCATAGGTCCTGATATAGCAGCTAAGGAACAGGACAATCCTCCGATCCACAAGACCATTCGGAAAAACCGCCATGATTTTTTCCGTCGCTTAGTTAGAATGACTGCGTAGAGATAGATCACTAATGCCATAATAAACGGCAGAGTTAATATCAGTTGGGGAATCAAGCCAGGTATTCCCATTTCAGAACCATGTTGTATGTGATTATGTATGTGCATTTTCTTTGGGGACTCCTGATGGTTTATATCTCTTATTCGTGCGAACTAGGAGGACGATGCCTAGAATAATCATCAGAACAGAGGTTGTGTACCACACCATGTCGTAGGGTAGGATATTTACTTGATAGCGTATTTGGTGAAGTCTCATCAGTTTATGTTGGATGGTTCCATCATATAATTGGAATCCTCCAGCCCCAAGCAATACACTGCCCAACCACCTCGGTAGCAGCCATCCACTACGGCGGCGAAGGTCGGCAACCATAAATAATGACCCAACTGTCGCAAACCAGCTAAACGCATGAAAAAATCCATCAGAGACTAGTCCAATCGTAGTCGTAGATTTATCGTAGAAATGATGCCAATGCAGTAATTGATGAAAAATAGTTTCGTCTATAAAAGCGACCAGTCCAATGCCAAACAGAATGCCAGACCAGAGATTTCGACTTATGTATGCAGGGTAATTCTTGTGATTAGTAATCTTATTTTTCTGTTCCATTTTCTTCTCCTTTATCCAACTAATTCTTCTGCATTTCAATTTACCCTAAATGTATTAACAATAAACAGGTTTCCAGAAGAGTGCCTGTCCTTAAAGTTATCTTATTGAGTTGATAGCTAAAATGGGTGGATAAAAATTCTTATTTTTAATTTCTCCTCAATTTGTCAAGACTGTTAAGCATAGGGCGATAAAGATAGGAAGGAGACTTATTTATGAATAAACCTTTTGAATATCAGGAAATTCTTTATAACGAAGTCATCTATTTTTTAGAAACGAAATGGAAGCGTCGACTAAGTGATCATGAGCGGCATGTACTGATTGAAGGCTATCGATTTGGCAGGATGGTTGAGGCTGAAAATGAAATCAAAATCCTTTCGGCTAAGTAATTATAGATTTAATAAGTGATACAGACCTCGGGCAGCATCTGACGGTAATTGTTGCTGACATCATTCCCATTTTTAACGGATATCGTATTAAAAGATAACTTTGCATACTGCAAGGTTTTTTCTTGTTTCAATTATTGTATAATAAAGGAAGCGCTTCATATTTTTTGGCGGAGAGGAGAAAGGGGGTAAAGGTTAATAAAGATTCTTATTTGTTCATTTTGAATAGAATCACAGATTACTAAGTGGTTGTAAAAGTTTAAGCTACATAAGGAGCTCGAATCAGTAAGAGAAAAATCATAACAAATTCATCTAAATCATACTAAAATGGAACCCAATCATTTTGTATGAAGCTCATTCGTGCTCTCAAGCCTAGGTGAGTGTAGTTTACTGAAAAGGAAATAGCACGATGAACTACGTTAGTGGATAAGGTAAAGAAACACCTGCGGATGTGTCCACCAGTCTGCTGCTCTGTTAGCTAGGAGGAAGACCGTTTCCTAGGGTTTGGAAACTTACCACCGAAATAGCATGTCCTGTCCATTGACTTTGGCAAGGAGGAAAATTCCCGTAACGGAGGCTGGTCAGAAATGACCCATTGTTTTGTGTTAGATGCAAAAGGCAACAAGTTATCTCCAACAAAAGAAAATCGTGCATGGTATTTAATTCGGAAACAGAAAGCTGCATTGAAAAGCAAATTTCCCATGGTGATTCAGCTAAAAAAAGAAATCCCTGTAGATGAAATCGACTCAACATCCGTTCATCTAGGCATTGACGATGGTTCGAAATTTGTAGGTATTGCTTTAGTACAAAAATGCAACACCAGAAATAAACCTGTATTTAGAGGAACCATTGAACTTCGTACAAATGTCAAAGAAAAAATTGCCGTAAGACGAGGGTACCGTCGATACAGAAGGCAACATAAAAAATACAGACCCGCACGATTTGATAATCGATCTTCTTCCAAACGAGAAGGACGAATTCCAGCAAGTATTAAACAAAAGAAGGATTCTATTTTAAGAGTGGTCAAACAACTCCACAAGTGGATACGAATCGACCGTATTTTCTTAGAAGATGTCTTAATTGATATCCGAGCATTGGAAAAAGGCTTTAAACCATACAAATGGGAATATCAACAAAGCAATCGCTTAGATGAAAACATTCGAAAAGCAGCAGTGATTCGTGACCACAATACTTGCCAGGATTGTGGATTGACAAATTCCCGAATGGAAGTGCACCACATTACCCCAAGGCGACTAAACGGCAGTGATTCCCTTCATAACTTAATCACCCTTTGTTCCACCTGCCATGGAAAGGTAACTGGCGATGAGTTAAACCATTGTATGAGATTCTATCAAAAAGTAAAAGGCAAAAAGATCTCGTACAGTGATGCCATGCATGTTATGCAAGGGAAAACCTATATTCAAAATGAATTAAAGAAAATATCCCAATTATCTATAACAACTGGAGGGGATACTGCAAACAAACGCATGGATTGGGGAATTGAGAAGACACACGCCAATGATGCTATTGTTATTTGTCATTCAAATGTTAGGCCTGAACAATGTGAAATCAAAAATTGGGCGATAAAACCAATGAGAAAGCACTCCAATAAAAAAATAGAGTCGGTAAATGGTTTTCATCACAGGGATTTTGTTAAATATACGAAACGCAATGGAGAAAGGTATTTGGCGTATATCACCGCTTTATATCCAGAAAAAAATCAATGTAACATGACAACGATAGAGGGAAAGATTTTGAAAAGATATGGTCTTTCTAGGCTTACATTATTATGGCGATTTAACAAAATATATTGGTTTTGAAGTTAAGTTAAATTATTAAGGAGGTGAATTCTGGTAACAAAATAAGGAAAGTGTACGTTTTATTACATTTTTTGTTACCAGGAAATTGAATGATGTCAAACTATGTAAAAATAGGTAATCTTCAAGTAGCAGATGTACTTTATCAGTTTATTAACGAGGACGCTTTACCTGGAACTGGCTTGGACCGCGAAAAGTTCTGGGCTGATTTCGAGACACTCTTTGCTGATTTGACACCGAAAAATAATCAGCTATTAGCTCGAAGGGATGACATTCAACATCAAATCAATGCCTGGCACCGAATAAATAAATCCTTCCACTTTGAAAATTATAAATCATTTTTAAAGGAAATTGGCTATTTAGAGTCTGAGGCAGCAGACTTTCAAATTACTACTGAAAATGTCGATGAGGAAGTAGCCTTAAAAGCAGGACCGCAGCTTGTCGTTCCTGTTGATAATGCCCGCTATGCCTTAAACGCAGCTAACGCCCGGTGGGGAAGCCTTTACGATGCATTATATGGAACGGATGCAATAAGTGAGGACGGCGGTGCCCAGCGAAATGCTGGCTATAATCCAGTTCGAGGGGAAAAAGTAATTGCTTTTGCAAGGGAGTTTCTTGATCAAGCCATACCACTTAACCAATTTTCCCATAAGGAAGCTGTTAAATATTCGATTGTGAATGGGAGATTAGCAGTTTTACTCCGCAATGGCTCAACCAAAGGGCTTTCAGATGAAACAAAACTATTCGGGTATCAGGGGAATCCAGAAGAACCTTCCTCCATTTTGTTTAAAAATAATGGTCTCTATTTTGAAATCCAATTCGACCGCAGCCATCCAATTGGTAAAACAGACCTGGCGGGTATTAAAGATATTTTCATAGAGTCGGCATTAACCACGATTATGGACTGTGAAGATTCCGTTGCCGCCGTTGATGCTGAGGATAAGGTGCTTGTTTATTCAAATTGGCTCGGATTGATGAAGGGGGACTTGACGGCTGCTCTAACTAAGAATGGAAAGACGATCACGCGATCTCTCCAGCCTGATCGACAATATACATCCCCATCAGGTGAAGAATTCGCCTTAAAAGGGCGATCGCTTATGTTTGTTCGTATTGTCGGCCATTTAATGAAGAGTCATGCAATTCTTAATAAGGATGGGAACGAGGTACCAGAAGGGTTAATGGATACGGTCCTTACCAGTTTAATTGCCAAGCATTCTCTTTTGGCGAATGGAAAATATCAAAACTCGTCTAAGGGATCGATCTATATCGTAAAGCCGAAAATGCATGGATCCGAAGAAGCGGCGTTTGCCAACGAAACGTTTAATCGCGTGGAAGACATGCTTGGTCTTGTACGGAATACGCTAAAGATTGGTGTGATGGACGAAGAGCGCCGGACGTCTTTGAATCTGAAGAATTGTATTCGTGAAGTAAAAGATCGAATTGTCTTCATTAATACTGGTTTCTTGGACCGGACCGGGGATGAGATCCATACTTCAATGGAAATAGGAGCAGTTATTCGCAAAAACGAAATGAAGTTTTCAACTTGGCTGCAAAGCTATGAAAAATCCAATGTTTTTATCGGACTCGCCACTGGACTCAAAGGCCGGGCCCAGATTGGTAAAGGAATGTGGGCGATGCCGGACCTGATGGCTGAAATGATCAAGCAAAAAATCGGCCACCTGCAAGCGGGCGGGACGACTGCATGGGTTCCATCACCAACAGCTGCAACCCTGCATGCCCTTCATTATCATCAGTTAGATGTTTCAAAGGTGCAGGATGAGTTAGCAAAGGATATTCAGGATTTAAGAGATCAGATTTTAACGATCCCTGCTGCCGAAAAGACCAACTGGTCCGCTGAAGAAATTCAGCAGGAGCTTGATAACAATGCCCAGGGCATTCTTGGCTATGTCGTTCGTTGGGTAGAAATGGGCGTTGGCTGTTCGAAAGTACCAGATATTAATCATGTGGGTTTGATGGAGGACCGTGCCACGCTAAGGATTTCTAGCCAGCATATCGCTAACTGGCTGCACCATGGTATTTGTACGAAGGAACAGGTTCAAGAAACGTTAAAGCGGATGGCGAAAGTAGTGGACCGCCAAAATGAAGGTGACCCGGCCTATCGCCCGATGGCTGTAGATTATGATCAATCTGTTGCATTTCAAGCAGCGTGCGACTTAGTATTTAAAGGCTATGATCAGCCAAACGGCTACACTGAGCCGATTTTGCATCGTCGCCGTATTGAAGCTAAAGCCAAATGGAGAGTCGAGCACCACAATTAATAGTGCCAAAATCACAAGCAACTACATGGTTACAGATGTAGTTGCTTTTTTTGATGAATGAAACTGTCAACATAAGGAAAAATAGCTTTGATACATTACCTTTTAAGGAGTAAATAGGAATGAGTAATATGGAACAGAAGGAAACTTTACTAATGTTGGAAAGAAGCGATCAGGATGGAAGAAAGCCACAAAGCAGGAGCCTCTAAATCTAAATTCCTAACTATTATAAAGCAATCGATGGCAGTGAATAAGAAGCCATTTCCCTGGCTAAAGGCATTTTGTGCAGGTATTGCTGCAGCACTCCCTGTTATTATTGGATTATTATTTGGTAATTTAGAATATGGATTGTTAGCCGGGATGGGGGGCTTTACCTATCTTTATGTATTTAATATCCCCTATGCTCAGCGGGCAAAAAAGCTAGTTTTTGTCATTCTTGGCATGTGTTTGGTCTCAGTATTAGGGACACTATCTGCTCCATATCCGCTTGCTATCGCCATTTTAATGGGGATCATTGGAGCAGCTGCTATTTTTATTTTTGGTGCATTACGAATAACGGGACCCTCTGCCATCTTTTTTGTGTTGGTTTTTTCGATGACTACTGGGATGCCAATCCAACCAGAGCTTGCCCCGTTACGAGCCGCTCTTGTCTTTCTTGGTGGAACCCTATCGTGGATGATTGCCATGTTTGGCTGGTTCTTCAATCCACACGGCCCAGAAACAGGGGTCGTCCAAAGAGTTTATTTGGAATTGGCTGCGTTTCTCGATTCCGTTGGTACAAATAAATTTTCTATTCCGAGACATCGAGTTATGTCCGTTTTGAAAGAAGCTGAAGAAACATTGGCAGCAGGGTATATCCCTTGTCGAACAACGGATCTCTTTAATCGTTTATACGTATTAAACGATCATGCCAATCAAATATTTTTGTATGCCCTTGAAAATTTTTCAGATAGTCATTCCAACTTCCCACCAGAATTGGGTCAAACTATCCGGGAAATGGCTCATTCACTAGACCATAAGAAAAAGGGAGAAAGTTTTTCAAAAAAAATTCTTCAGCCTTCAGTTATGGATGAAAAGGTGGCTCAATTATTTACAATCGTTTATGATGCGGATGCCATCATGAATGAACCAACATCTAAAATAAATCAAACGATTCGAATTTCCAAACCTTCCTTTAAGACTATTTTTATGGGTTCCTTTGATAAACACTCGATTGTTTTTATTACGGCGATACGATTCGGCGTTATTACGACCAGCGCTGCAATTATTGCCTTTCAGTTTGCATTTGTACGGTCCTATTGGGTCCCTTTATCCTGTGTAGCTGTTTTGTCAGGCTCTACCATTGTTGCGACCTATCATCGTGCCATTCAAAGAGGATTGGGTACCATCATTGGTATTTTAATTGCTAGTTTCATTCTTGCTATGCACCCAGATGGTTACATTATTGCTTTTTTCGTTTTACTATTGACGTTTATTACGGAACTTTTTATTGTAAAGAATTATGGATTGGCAGCCTTATTTTTTACACCGAATGCATTATTAATGGCAGAAAGCACGAGTCATGGAAGTTTTAGCTTTTCCTATTTTGCCTCGCCCAGATTAATCGATGTGTTGATCGGAATTAGTATAGGTCTCATCGGTGTATGGTTAGTAGGGAGGCGATCAGCCTCTAGTCGACTGCCACATTTAATCACCAAAACCATCCGAAGTCAGGCTCAATTTTTGATCATCCTCTTTTCAGATCAAGGAGAAGGTTTTATTGCTTCGGAGAGTAGAGAATTAAGAAAAATGCGTACGAATATTATTAATTTAATTACGTTATATACTACAGCTGCAGGCGAGATTCCGGTTAATCAAAAAGCAGTGGAATACTACTGGCCGGTAATTTTTTCGATCGAGCATTTAGGATATTTACTAGAAAATTGTTCAAGAACCGAAGAACGTCCAATTCTATCAGATGAAACACTTTCCCAATTGCTTTATATATGTGAAACGATGGCCAATGCCACCGCTCGAAAACGTTCGCCTTCTTTAAAAACTGTACCTAACATCGAAGCATTTCCTAGCATTCAAAGTGAAATTATCAGCCTGCAAAAGTCGCTTCAAATGGAAAGTTGAGTTTCTGTTAAAGTAAAAGAAGGACCTATAGCGATGTTTACAATAGGTGACTATAACAAAAAATTATTTCATATTTCTGTGTATTTTTATATTTTAAAAAAGTGTTATGATATTCATGTAATGTAAAAATATTCATGCGATCTGTCGACTGAATCGATACTAATTAAAGGTGGTGGAAAGATGAAGAATTTAAAAATTGCATCTATACCTGGGGATGGAATTGGAAATGAAGTTGTACCTGTGGCAATTAAAGTGTTGGATACAATAGCAAATATCCATGGCGGCATTAAGTTTGAATTCACCCATTTTCCGTACGGGTGTGAATATTATTTGAAAAATGGAGCAATGATGGCCGCAGATGGACTTGAAAGATTAAAAGAGTTTGATGCTATTTTTCTTGGGGCCGTGGGTAACGCCAAACTCGTTCCAG
This sequence comes from Bacillus sp. ISL-46, assembly GCF_018613205.1. Taxonomy (NCBI): domain Bacteria; kingdom Bacillati; phylum Bacillota; class Bacilli; order Caryophanales; family Bacillaceae; genus Bacillus; species Bacillus sp. ISL-46. The sequence goes on along the minus strand of NZ_JAGGQR010000108.1, from coordinate 63,374 downwards.
ATCATGTTTCACTTTGGGGACTTCTCATTAAAATAAGACGAGAATTCGAACAGGTCATTAATATTAGACCTGCGAAAGTACTTAAAGGTGTGAAATCGCCGTTGATTAACCCCAAAGACTTTGATTTAATGGTCGTCAGGGAAAATAGTGAAGGAGAATACAGTTCAGTTGGCGGGAGAATCTAATTTTATTACTAGATACTATTGAAAACGTCACCAATGAGGGCATCTTAACACCAGACCTTGGAGGAAGTCATTCAACAGGAGAAGTAACAGAAGAGATTATTAGGAAGTTAATAATAAACTAATATGTTATCGTTTCAATTTCTAATTTAAATTACGCATCGGTTCCATCACCAATAAATAATAATATATTGAATGAAAAGAAACGAAAAAAACGAGGTGGAACCGATGTATTTGTTCAAATCAATTTTGGATGATATTCATTCAGCGCAATTAGTCTTCAAACAAAATTCTAAAACAAAACGCCTTGTTCTAGCTGCACTATTTGCTAGCATTGCAGCTGTTCTCCAGGCAGCAGGTGGTTCTTTACCTGTAATGGGTTATTTTATCAGCCCTTTTGCGACCGCTCCCATTCTATTCTGTTCGATCCTCTCCCTTCCACTTGGCGCCATGTCCTATTTCCTTACCAATCTATTGCTTTTAATCCTTCAACCTAGTGAATTAATTATCTTCCCCTTTACCACTGGCTTGTTAGGGCTGGGGACCGGAATCGCTTTCTATTTTCTCAAGAAAAGAATAAGCATAATTGCTTTTGGGGCTACTTTTTTAACGATTGGAATAATCAACCTTTTATATGTTTTTAGATTCCCAGTCTTGGGTCCAACTGTTTCTGGTTCTTTTTCCATCCTAACAACAGGCAGTATTTTTTTGTTTTCTTTCTTTTATAACTGGATTTGGGTTGTTATTGGGTTAACATTTTTAAAAAGGTTTAAGAAGTTTATAAACTAGTAACCCTCCAAATCACACCTGTGTTAGGAGCAGCCCCTATATTTGTTCCTGGTGGTTTAAAGATTCCAAAGTCGGCAATGTACATTTCATTCCTATCTACTTATTCAAAAAGGAGTTGTCCATATTCCAGGCTAGGGTCAATTTTGCATGGCAACCTCGATTACAACGATTTCCTCTAGGGGCTGCAGCTCCTCTTTGAGGATGTTTTCAAATTCACCAAGGGTGCTGGCTCTTATTCCTTTAATACCGAAGCTAGCAGCTAAATTAACAAAATCCGGGTTCTGGAAGGTGACTCCGTAGTTTTCTCCAAACATTTTGTTCATTTGCTGAACCTCAAGTTTTAACATTGAGTCATTTAAAACAATAATGAGGAAAGAGAGTCCTAGACGTTTGGCCGTCTCTAATTCTGCAAAATTCATGAGCGCGCCGCCATCACCAGTAATACAAATAACGTCGTCATCTGGACAAGCCAGTTTTGCTCCGATGGCACCTGGTATGGCAATTCCCATTGAAGCTAGACCGTTTGAGATGATTAACTGGTTTGGCATTTTGGGCTGATAGGTACGGGCGATTGAAACCTTATGGGAACCGACATCAGAAATCACAATTGTGTTCTCTGAAGTAAGACTTTCAATACAATGGAGAACATTTTCAATTGTATAGGGCAGTGTGCTGGAGTCTGGCTGATCTTGGTCGATTTGATAAGCAGTCTTTATTTGTTCTTTAAGTTCCCCAGAAGGTACCCAGGATTTAGTTGGGAGCTCTGATTGATTAAGCATTTGGAGTGTCATCTTAATGTTCCCGACCAGCTCAACCCCGACAGGGTAATATTCATTTATTTCGGCAGGTAAAGTATCGATATGTAGAACCGGAAGTTTCTTAGGATTCCAGTCTTTCGGCAGTTTTTCAACAAAGTCGAAGCCGATAACAATCAGTAAATCTGCTTCCTCCATGCCTGGTAAAACTTCATCGTTTTCATTAAATCCAAACGTAAAGAAATTCAGCGGGTGTTCCTTCGGTAACACACCTTTTGCCATAAAACTGTGGGTAACAGGAGATTGAATGGTATTGATAAAGGTCAGCAACTCAGGATATGTCTCCTGCCTGATTACTCCGTTACCAATGATAATAAATGGTTTTAGGTGTTGTTTAATAAGTGTGGTTGCTGCTACGAGTGCCTCATTAACTGGGACACTTTCAGGCAAAGATGTTACCGGCAAAGGCTTCCCAGGAATCATTTGAGTGGAAAAGTTCTCCGGTAACGTAATAGCGACCGAACCTGGTTTCTCCATTTTTGCCACTCTGAATGCTTTTCGAATAATCGTGGGGACAGTCTGGGATTCCTTGATTTGAGTGCTCCACTTTGTTGTCGGCTCAAACAATTTAGCTATATCTATATATTGATGTGATTCATTATGGTGACGTTCCACGCCAGCTTGTCCAATTAATGCCACCACGGGTGAATGATCGAGCTGAGCGCTGGCAATACCAGTCAATAAATTTGTTGCTCCTGGACCCAACGTCGATAAACAAACGCCGACTTTTTTTGATAATCTACCATAAACATCGGCCATAAAAGCAGCCCCTTGCTCGTGCCTGACATTCACATACTGAATTTGTGTTGATTTTGATAATGAATCAGCAAGATCGAGTGTCTCCGTGCCGAAGATCCCAAACACATATTCCACACCTTCGTTTTCTAAACAATGGACGAGTACATCTGTTACTTTCATCTGATCCTCCAAAAAACCTTGATTTTTATCCTATGTTTTCTATGGTTACCGCTGATAGGATTTTTCAACCTCTCCGGGCTTTAGAAAGTTTAATCGGAAAATTTCCACAACGGAGTCTCTGAAGCAGCAGAAGTCTGGTCATGGTAGTGTTACAATTAAAAGAAAATAATGGGTAACTTAGAAAAAGGTGATAAATAATTGAATGAAAAACAACAATATGTCTGGTATGCAAGTTATGGTTCCAATATTAATGCCGACCGATTCTTATGTTATATAAAAGGTGGTCAACCTGAGGGATCCGCCCAAATTGAGATAGGATGTAAAGATCCTTCCCTTCCAGTAGACGAGTCAACCTTCACCATAGACCTGCCCCTTTACTTCGCCAAAGAAGCGGCTAGATGGGAATCTCAAGGAGTAGCCTTTATCGGATTGAACCAAGACAAAGGAAACCATACCTATAGTAAGAAATATCTAATTACGGGCGAACAGTTTCTAGATGTCGTCAAACAAGAAAATAATGGACTAAATTTTGAGATTGATTTACATGAGGTTAAACAGAAGGGTTCAAAAGTATTCCACCGCCATTCCTGGTATGGAAATATACTGTATTTGGGAGATGAAAATGGCTTTCCCATTTACACCTTTACAGCCCCATGGGATATTAATGAGGTCGAATGGAAGAAGCCTTCCCCTGCCTATTTAAAAACTATTATTAAGGGATTATCAAAAAATTATTCAAATGAAGAAATCTTCGCTTATTTTCAAAGCAAACCAGGCATTAAAGATCAATTCCCTGATCATGAATTGACTCTTCTGTTAAACGGCCGTGAAGGGTGATTTTTTCTTACCTTATCACGGCTTATTTTTATCAAGTAAGGAATAATAAGAACATTCATTTAAATGTCCTAACGATTAGGAGAGGAAAATTTACCCTTGGTAAATTGTGAATTCGCTTACAATTCACAATTTAGACCTTAATTATTCTATTTTTAGTGTTATGATAATGGTAATCGTACTAACGAGTTGAAACCTCGAATTAATTGGAAGCTGTGGATGAAAATCTGTCGAAAAAAGGAAGTATTCCTATGAACTTAAAACATAAAAAGCATAATATTTTTCAACGAATTGGACGAGCTTTTAAGTTGAATTTTATCAAACTGTTACGTTCTCCCGGTGGAGCGAAAAAAGTTTCCTTGGGATTTGCGATTGGCTTTGGTTTGGAAATGGTCGTTCTATCGTCTGCATCCCTTATTTATATTGTGTTTTTACCGATGGTCCGGATAGCTAGAGGTTCATTGCCTGCAGCAATCATCGGAAATGTCATTGGAAAACTATCCTTTCTTCCTGTTCTTCTTTTACCTTTTGCCAAGAAAATTGGTAAACTCATCTATCCATTTAACGGGCAAATCGGTCATAAGACACCATTTTCGTTTGAACAATTATTGCAAGGGGATTTCCGAGGCGTTGTCAGTCTTCTTCATGGCGGAGTCCATGTGTTAATTGGAATGACTATTTTTGGGATCGTCCTTGGAGTCATCTCGTACTTCCTTGTTCATTATTTTTACGAAAAAGAAAAAACGAAAAGACTTACGAGAATTCGTGATAAACAAGCATCTCGAAAAAATCCTCTCGTTATCATCGATGCTGCTAATAACTAAGGTTTTAGCTTCTTAAAGATGATTGATTCTAAAAGCTTCCACGGCAGGAAATTTTTTATGGTAAGCATATTCTTTACACCAGCCCCGATTGGATACCGGAGGTCAGGTGATTTCGGCTGCGAGGCAATTTGTGCAGCCAGTTTGGCTACCTCGATTGGATTGCCATGCCCAGCTTTTCCACCTTCAATTTCATTTAGTATCTTCTCCATATAGGATGCGTACGGGGACTCCGCATTGACCCCCATCCCATCCACGCTTGCCCAAATATTGGTTTGAAAGGATCCAGGCTCAATTAAGGATATATCAATCCCAAATGGTTTAAGTTCCAGTCGTAAGCTCTCACTATAACCCTCAAGAGCGTGCTTGGATGCGACATATGCAGATAATCCTGGGAAACCGAATCTCCCGCTGATACTGCTCATGTTAATAATCCTGCCTTGTTTCTTTGCCCGCATTAATGGAAGGACTGCCTGTGTTACGGCGATCAATCCGAAAAAGTTGGTTTCAAATTGAAGCCGATAATCCTCGATTGAGAGCTCTTCACTAAAACCTCCAAGTGCATAACCCGCATTGTTGACTAACACATCTATAGAGGGATATTTCTCCAATTTGCCTTTTAAAAGAAGAATGGATTCCGTGGATGTAACATCAAGCGGGAGGACATGAATGAAATTTTCTACCTGGTTTTCTTTTGCAAGTTCTAGTAGGGGCTGCGCTTTGTTTTCATCTCTCATCGTTGCAATCACTATAAATCCTTTTAATGCCAGTTCAATCACGGTTAACAAACCGAAGCCGCTTGAAGATCCTGTAACGATGGCTGTTTTTTGTGTCATGATGGGCTCCTTTTCTTCCTTTTGTTCTATTTAAACTTAAAATAGAGAAGTTTGTATAGCAAAATGGAAAAAGGCTGCCCCAAAATACTTGGGACAGCCTCTTTTTGGAATCACCTGTTATTGATTTTGATGATTTTGAAGGGTTTGTTCAGCATAAGCGACAAGTCGTTTCGTCATTTCGCCTCCGACTGAACCATTTGCTCGTGCGGTCGTATCAGCACCCAGTTGAACTCCAAACTCGTTGGCAATTTCTTCTTTCATTTGATCTAAAGCATTGTCTGCTCCAGGAACCAATAGTTTGTTTCTGGCCATGATACATCACTCCCGACGAAGTTTTTTTGAGCAATGAAAAATTGCTCGTATATAATTTAACCGATTTTGTTCCATTTCATTATAAGTTGGTTCTTTTGAATCAATGAATGCTAAAATTTATTAATGACATCGCAGTAAATTCCTCAGCCTTTTGCTAAAATACGCTATCATGGGGAACATTACACTTATAGTTGTAAACATTATATAAAAAAGCGAGTGATGTAATTATGATAGAATTCCCCAAAAATCTTTATTGTGAAAAGTGCGGTAAAGAAACAGAGCACATGGTACGCGAAGATGCTCTAGAAATTGAATACATTTGTACAGAATGTATGAATGAACAAGAAATCATTAAGTCCTTTTTTTAAAAAGTGCGGAAAAGGTGTAATATGCAGAAGATAGTAGTTATAGGAGCAGGAATTCTCGGGGCGTCAACAGCGTATCACCTTGTACAATTAGGGGCAGAGGTGACATTAGTGGATCGTATGGATCCCGGGCAGGCCACTGATGCAGCAGCGGGGATTGTTTGTCCTTGGCTTTCGCAGCGGCGAAACAAAGCATGGTATCAGTTAGCAAAAGGAGGAGCTCGTTACTATCCAGAATTAATTGCTCAATTGGAAGCAGATGGAGAGAAAGAAACGGGCTATCAACGGGTAGGGGCAATTAGTCTTCATACAGAAATGAGTAAACTCGAACAAATGGCTGAACGAGCACGGAAACGAAGGGACGATGCACCCGAAATGGGGGAGATAACCATTCTTTCACCTGCTGAAACAAAGCGGCTTTTCCCGCCGTTATCTGAAGAGTATGGGTCTGTTCATGTTAGTGGAGGAGCACGGGTAAATGGAAGAGCATTACGTGAGTCATTAATCCGCGCCTCGATCAAGCATGGAGTTACTTTCCGTAACGGGAATGCCTCCCTAGCAATGCAGGGAAACAAAGTGGTTGGCATTATACTTGATGATTCAACATTTTTAGCGGATCAGGTCATTGTTACGGCAGGTGCATGGTCTAAAGAGCTTTTACAGCCATTAGGAGTTCATTTTTTAGTCAAACCACAAAAGGCACAAATCATCCACCTTGAGTTGCCTGAAACAGATACGAGCCAATGGCCGGTTGTTATTCCACCCCAAAACCATTACATTCTTACCTTTGATAATGGCCGGGTCGTCGTCGGCTCGACTCATGAAAATGAGGCTGAATTTGACAATCGTGTAACGGCAGGAGGAATCCATGAAATATTAAGCAAAGCCCTAGAAGTAGCACCTGGATTAGCTGCAGGTACGTATCTTGAAACAAGAGTCGGTTTTCGGCCGTTCACCCCTGGCTTTTTGCCTGTGATTGGGGCTTTACCTGATTATGAAGGAATCTATTTAGCCAATGGATTAGGGGCTTCAGGATTAACGAGTGGACCGTATCTCGGCGTGGAACTAGCAAAGCTTGTTTTAGGAAAACAAACAGAGATTGACCTGAGTTGCTATGAAGTAGCCGTGGCACTTGATGAGTAATAAAAAGAGCACCCACTTGGGTGCTGATACTCCAGTTTATCTAATCTAAGGTAAGTTACTTTGGGAAATAAAGCGCTTTCAAAAAACTACGAAAGTATTCCTCTCCGGAAAAGCTCTCCAATTGCATGGGAACGATTTTGAACGCCAAGCTTTTTAATTGCCGTTTTCACATATTGTTTTACCGTTAATTCGCTGATTTCCATCGAATCGGCCATTTCCTTTGTGCTTTCTCCCCAGGCAATTCTCCTCATAACTTCTAGTTCCCGCTTACTTAATACTTGCGGGTCTTCCACACTATCGAATTTTTCTAAAAACTTTCCAACTTCTTTGCCATAAAGGGTTAATGAGACAAGATGTTTATCATCAATTGAAGATTCTTTCACGAACTCATTTGAGCAAATATATCCAATAATAACCGATCGGTAACAAATAGGTACAACTACAATCGAACTTACACTTGAAGAAGTTATGTATTTACTACTTGTTTGCTTTAGATACTCAATACCAGAACAATACTTTGCTTTCTTCTCATTAATGGCTGAGTAAATGATCGGCAGGGAACGGATATCATCCCGAATATCCCCAATATGGACCATACCAGCAGATGACAATGAGATGATTCCTTCACCAAGAAACCCTAACGGAGAAAATCTAAATAAATAGGCATTCATGACAGGATAAAGGTCCATGTATACTTCGAGAATTTTATATAATCTTTCTTCGTGGCAGGTGGCTTCCTCCAAATCGTGAATTCGATGCTGTAAGGTATACTGAGATGTCATATTATCATCTCCTTTATAGGGATATAGCACGTCTAAAATTGGGAATATTCAAATTATACAAAAAAATATATCCTTAAGATACACTTTTAGGAAAATCTTTTTTTTAAAAGTTGAAAAATTCCCATTTAGGAAAGGAAGATGTTTTTTGGCCAATTTAGACCCGCAAGCAAAAGCTTATTTAGAAATGTTCAGCCAGATGCCATTAATCCAGTCATTAGATGCACAGACAGTACGAGAAATGTTTTCATTAGCCCCTCCCGTAGAGGTAGAGCTGGCCCCGCTTGCGAAGATAGAGGACAGAATGATTCCTGTCGCCGATGATGCCGAGATTAAGGTGAGAATTTATACACCGGAAGGTCAAGGACCATTTCCTCTATTTGTCTATTACCATGGCGGTGGCTGGGTAATTGGGGATCTTGAGACAGCAGATCCAAGTTGCCGAATGATTGCTAATCGAACTGGCAGAGTTGTCGTTTCTGTCGATTATAGGCTTGCACCTGAATATAAGTTTCCAATCCCTGTAGAGGATTCCTATGCGGCATTAAAATGGGTTAGTGAAAATGCTGAGGTGATAAATGGAAACGCTTCCAATCTAGTTGTTGGCGGTGACAGTGCAGGTGGAAATCTTTCAGCCGTCGTTTCGTTAATCGCCAAAGAACAAAATGGTCCAGACATCGCTGCCCAGGTTCTTATTTATCCTGTAACGGCCCTCGGGTACGACACCAAGTCATATCAAGAGTTCCAAACTGGATTTGGTCTTGATAGAGACTTAATGATTTGGTTTGGAAATTATTATATTAACAATGATGAGGATACAAAAAATAAATATATTGCTCCATTATTGGCAGAGGATTTAAGCAATCTCCCGCCAGCTTACGTTATTACCGCAGAAAATGATGTCCTAAGGGATGAAGGTTTAGCCTATGCTGAGCGTCTTAAAGATGCAGGGGTCAAGGTTGAAACGATTATCGAATCAGGTTTAGTACATGGTTATTTTACGAATATGGCGGTATTTCCAGAGCGAATTAAAGAATCAATTTCTAGATTTGCCAAGTTTTTAAGTGAAATTGACCAAAAAGTCAGCAGGGTTTAACGATTATATTAGATGCGGGAGGTAGGAATATTGAAATCTACTAAACAGTCAAATCAAGTTGCCAACTACGACGCTGTTGTTATTGGGGCAGGGTTTTCGGGATTGTATACGCTTCATCGCTTACGTGAGGCTGGTTTCTCTACCCGTGTTTTCGAGGCGGGTGATGGTGTTGGCGGTACATGGTATTGGAACCGGTATCCCGGAGCACGCTGTGACTCGGAAAGCATCTATTATAACTACACTTTTTCAGAAGAACTCTATAAGGAATGGACCTGGACTTCTCGATATCCTGAGCAGCCGGAAATACTAAGTTACCTAAATTTTGTAGCAACCAAGTTTGATCTCCGTCGTGACATCCAGTTTAAGACTCGTATTTTGGCTGCCCATTATGACGAAGAGAATAATAGATGGATGATCCATTTGAACGATGGAACTAGTGTATCAGCGAAATACTTCATCACAGGAGTCGGCTGCCTTTCTGCTGCCAATGTACCAAACTTTAACGGGATCAATAATTTCAAGGGCAAGTGGTATCACACTGGACATTGGCCGCACGAAAAGGTAGATTTCAAGGGTAAGCGAGTCGGCATTATTGGCACGGGTTCAACTGGCGTCCAAGCCATCCCAGTCATCGCTCAAGAGGCCGAACACCTTACCGTTTTCCAACGAACTCCACAGTATTGTGCCCCAGCTAGAAATCATCCGTACGACCCGGAGTATATCCGGCAGGCTAAAGAAAATTTCAGCGAGATAAAACGACAAATGCGTGAATCCCAGGGAGGCCAGCCAATGGTACCACCTACTAAGTCAGCGCTGGAGGTTACACCTGAAGAGCGAGAGCGTGTATACGAGGAGGCATGGGAGAAGGGTGGATTAGGCATTTTTACTGCCTATTATGACCTGCTTATTAATGATGCAGCCAACGAAACGGCTGCCGAATTTATCCGCTCCAAGATCCGTAAGATTGTCGATGACCCGGAGGTGGCTGAAAAGCTTTTACCAAGTTATTTTTATGGTACAAAACGGCCAATCATTGACACGAATTATTACGAAACTTATAACCGTGAAAACGTCACCTTGGTAGACGTAAAGAAAGCACCTATTGAGGAGATTACTCTAAAAGGGATCCGGACCACGGAAGCGGAATATGAACTGGACGCGATTGTTTTTGCCACAGGATACGACGGAATGACTGGGCCTTTATTGAAGATGGATATTCGGGGTAAAAACGGGGTGTCACTGAAAGAGAAATGGGCTGGGGGAGCACAGACGAGGACATACCTAGGGATTGCAAACGCTGGTTTTCCGAACATGTTTATGATTACTGGTCCTGAAAGTCCTTCTGTGCTGAGTAATATGCCTGTCTCCATTGAACAGCATGTGGAATGGATTGCGGATTGTATTGAGTATATGAATAAGAATGGTGTGGAAACGATTGAGGCGACTGTTGAGGCGGAAGAAGCTTGGAGTACCCATTGCAGAGAAGTAGCCGAATCCACGCTTTATACTAAAACTGACTCATGGTACACAGGGGCGAATATCCCAGGCAAGCCGCGTGGCTTCCTGATTTATGTAGGCGGAGTCGGCGCCTATCGCCAAAAGTGTACCGAAATCGCTGCTAAAGGGTACGAGGGATTTTCATTAAAGAGTTCAACTAAGACAGCATCACATTAGTGGATGTATGAATCCAAATTACTACAAAAAAAGAGTCTTCGGACTCTTTTTTTATTTTCAAAAAATGGGTTTTAAAAATAGGTAAAAAGTTATTTTTTGAAAATTTGAAGACATCTGAAATTATTGATTGATTAATGTGATTTGGGAATGTATAATAAACAAAATACTAAATTATTCCTACCTGAATAGTATGAATTGGGAGTTTAAAATTGGTTGCGTGTTTACCAGTTTAATAGATAGGGTACATAAGGAGAGATTATACATGGTTTGGACGTCTATTGCTTTTATTATTGCTTTTTTCTTTGCGATGAATATTGGAGCAAGTGGGACGGCAGCATCAATGGGATCGGCCTATGGTGCAGATGCCATAAAGAGTAAGCGCTTGGCCATGATTTTGGTTGCGTTAGCAGCTTTTCTAGGTGCTGTACTTGGTGGTGGGGAGGTTGTGAAAACGATTGGCGAGGGAATTATTCCTTCCAATCTCCTAACGATTAAATTAGTCGTCCTTATCCTTGCAGGAGCTACGTTGACATTGTTTATTGCAAATCTGTTAGGGATCCCTTTATCGACAAGTGAGGTTACCGTTGGATCGATTGTAGGTGCTGGGATCGCTTTTAAAAGTTTATATTTAAATAATCTTTTGGTGATTGTTTCCTTCTGGGTGTTAGTTCCAATCGTCTCATTTCTCATTACCTTTGGACTTGGAAAGTTGATATCCTCTGCTGAAAAGCGTTGGGTCGGTTTAACTAAGAATGGAAAATGGAAAAAATGGCTGGCGGTATTACTAGTCATAGGGGGCTGTTTAGAGGCCTTTTCAGCTGGGATGAATAATGTAGCAAATGCCGTTGGCCCGCTAGTAGGGGCTGGGATGATTTCAACGAGTAAAGGAATCTGGATCGGCGGTTTATTCGTCTCAATCGGAGCTATTTTACTAGGGAGCAAGGTGCTTGAAACGAATGGGAAGAAAATCACCAGACTCTCCTTGCTAGAAGGGAGTGCGGTTTCCTTTACAGGAGGAACCCTCGTTATTGTCGCATCACTGTTTGGTTTGCCAATTCCTCTCACCCAAGTAACGACTTGTGGAATATTAGGTGTGGGTGCCTCACAAAAGGGGTTAGGTATTTGGCAAAAATCAGTCATTCAAAGGATTCTAAAAGTCTGGCTAATCTCACCTTTAGCTTCGCTTGTTATTTCTTATATCCTGATTAATCTCTTAGTTAAGATTAATATTTATAATATTATTATCATTGTAAGTACATTGATCGCAACCGTGGGTGTGATCAGCCTTTCAGCGACCATTCGCAAGGAAAACAGTACCATCCATGATGATGGAGGCGGAATATAAGTAATAGGTTTTGCTGGTTAAAAACTCTGTTGGGAATCTATTTCCACAGAGTTTTTTAATTTCATTAATAAAATACAAGTAGTAAAATAGATTTGTGAAAGCCTGTTTACATACTATTTAGTTGCTAAATCAAAATATAAAATTCTTAAAAAGCACTTTTTCAATATGGAAGGAATGAAATGCGTGATGGAGATAAAAAAGGTATCGATCATTGGTTTAGGTGCATTAGGAATACTTTTTGGACATCATTTATCAAGGAAAATGCCAAAAGCAGATTTACGAATTATTGCTGACCGGGACAGAATAACCAAATATAAAAATGAACACGTCTATTGTAACGGAGAACGCTGCGATTTCACTTATCTGACACCTGATGAAAGATGCGAGCCAGCTGATTTGCTTATTTTCACGGTGAAATATAATGGTTTAAAGGATGCGATTCAAGCAGTAAAGAATCATATTGGTGACCAGACGATCATTTTATCGGCTTTAAATGGGATTTCCAGTGAGGCTGTCATTGGCCAGGCATATGGGCATGAGAAAATTTTATATTGTGTTGCCCAAGGAATGGATGCCGTTAAAGTGGGGAATCAACTCACATACGACCATAGGGGAATGCTTTGCTTTGGTGAACAAGAACCAGGATTCATTTCCAAAAATGTTAACAGTGTCGCGGCTTTTTTTGAAAAAATGGCAGTTCCCTATGAGGTCGATACCAATATGGTTAAGAGACAATGGGGGAAGTTTATGTTAAATGTCGGAGTCAATCAAACCGTAGCTGTCTTTCAGAGCAACTATGGTGAGATTCAACGAGAAGGAGAAGCAAGAGAGATGATGATTGCGGCGATGAGAGAGGTAATCACGCTATCTGAAAGAGCAGGCATCCACTTAACCGAAGCAGATTTAGCCTATTGGTTACGTGTATTAGCAACCTTAAGTCCAGACGGTAAACCATCCATGGCTCAAGATGTCGAAGCCAGACGTCCAAGTGAGGTGGACCTGTTCTCCGGAACTGTCCTAAAATTGGCAGATAAATTTGGGATCTCAACTCCAATAAATAAAGAACTTTATAATCGAATTAACTTATTTGAAAGTATATAAAGTGCCTGACTCCCACTGCTTTAATGTTGTACTATAGCGGGGGTCAGGCACTGTTTTGTTACAAAATGGTGAACTCTAGAGTTCTTTTATGTGATTTTTATTTGCAGGATTATGGCAGGTTTTACACTAGGTATCATAAAATAAAAGAAAACGTGTATAAACTACAACTTGAGAAGAGGGTTGATGTTTATGTGGCCTTTTGACGGCAAGAAAAAGACGACTGAGAAGGCAGAAAGGTCATGCTATGTTTCCGTTAAAGAGACTACAGAGGGAAACGAGCTAATTGATATTGTAACTAAACTAAAAGAAGTCCTTAGTAGCACCTCGAGGGAAGTCATAATTTTGTGTGTGGGTTCAGACCGTTCTACAGGAGACTCACTAGGCCCGATTGTCGGGACGATGTTAACTGAAGCTGACATTCCTTTTCCAGTTTATGGAACCTTAGAAAAACCAGTTCATGCCTTAAATATAAAGAAAATTCTCAAGGACATTTATCAAAAACATAATCAACCATTTATCTTGGGTATTGATGCTTGTTTGGGTGATGAACGACAAATTGGGTTTATTTTTTTAAAAGAAGGTTCTTTGGTCCCAGGTATGGCGGTTAATAAATCTTTACCTAGTGTAGGTGAATACCATATGAAAGCTGTGGTTAATTACCTGGATCCATTAGCACCTGCGCAATCCTTAAATAATACGAGATTATTCACTGTCGTGAAGTTGGCCGAAGTTATGGCAAAGATTATTACGCAAGCAGTCTTAGGGGAACCCTCAACTCGCAAAAGACTTATTGAAACTATCCAATGATGAAAAATTTAAAATTATTTCCCACTTCCTTGGAAAATTCAACCATAGTATTTGATGTTTACAATTAGAGTAAGTTATAATTGGTACAATGTATACCTAGAAAGAAGGAGAAACCGTGGGGAATAATTGGGCAGAGGAAGATCTATTGTCTTTACGCGAAAGGGTCTTTATTCACATTAAAGATCTCATTTTAGAAGGTGAATTTAAAACGGGTGATCGTTTGGTGGAACGGGAACTGGCAGAGCGATTGAATATCAGCCGAACACCTATCCGTGAAGCGTTGTTTAGATTAGAATCGCAGGGGTTTGTAAAAACCGTTCCAAGAAAAGGTGTTATAGTTGCAGATATTTCAGATAAGGAAATTATTGAAGTATTTACGATTCTTTCCTCACTTGAGGTTTTGGCAGCAAAATTAGCTGCTCAAAAATTAGACGATGAAACCAAAAGTAAGTTTGTCGAGTACTGTAAAAAAGTAGAAGTCTGCTTAAACGATAAGAATGATAATGATTTCTCTAATTTACATGGTGAATTGAATCATCTATTATACAGTTCAGCAAAAAATTCGAAACTATATGAAATACTAAGTGGGTTGTCAGATTATATTCGGGCATTTGCCAAGACAGGTTATAAAAATCCAGGCCGACCGGTGCAGTCGATGGAAGAACATTTACGAATAATGGAAGCCATTATCAATCAAGAAATAGAAATGGCTGAGTATTTGACGAAGATTCATATTGAAAATTCTCGAAAAGCATATATTGAGGCTGTTAATCAAGGAAAAAAGAGTAAATAAATAAAAAACTCCATCCACTGGTGGAGTTTTTCTATTTCTGTCTGCATGTTATTAAAGTCCGATTACGACTGAGGTGGTTAGATTCTGTAATACTTTTGCGACACTCATCGCCACAATAGGACTAGATTTAGGATTTTGCTTAAAAGGCTTGTTTTGAATCGTTATTTCCATTTGACCAAAAAAGCCCTTCGCAATGATTGTGTGGGTATTCATTTGAATCGTTGGGTCCACATAAACTTGAACCTTCGTTTCTTCGAATCCAATCCCGGCAAGACTGAGTGCCGCGGAAACATTTACGTTTTCAGGGAATAATTTTGCAGCGTTTCTGGCATTACCATCAAAAACACAAAAAGGTTCAGTAATTGTTTCTAAATCTACTTTTTCCTCAGCAATCGTCCCATACCAACTTTTTGTTGGCTTCCTTGTAATTAAGGTTATTTCATCGATTTCACCCAATACCCCAGCAGCGATCCGATCCAAACCTGCGATGGCAGCAGATGGAATGATTATTTGTTGATTGTATTTAGTTGCGGCCGCCTGTAAGGACTCATAAAAGTCTATATTTGCTAATGCACCGACAGAAAGAATGACTAAATTACTTCCTGAAGAAAGGGCTTTTTCACCGTATAGTTGGAGGGCGTGATGACCGGCTGCTTCAATAATGATATCTAAATCTTGGTTAAAAAAAACATCTTCATTAGTAGTTACTGTACATTGACTAGGTGGGTTGCCTAAAGGACCAAGTGGGGTTCTAACCAAAAGGGCTTGAAGGGCGACATCGCCAGCATGTCCTGATTCGATTAACTGGCTTATACTCTTTCCAAGCGTTCCATATCCTATGATACCAGCTCTAAGCATATTCATTCTCCTCGGATTGAATTTTTTTCCAATAAACTATAAAGTTACCAATCTATGTAATAAAAGTTCTTTGTATACCATATACCATCAATTTTCTACATTTTAGCCGATTCGAATCACAAAAGCAATAGTAATAATATAAATTTATATAAACTTCTAAATTTTCAAAATTGTTTGCAAAGATAAGAGAATAATGGTATATTATTTTCAACCTTAAAGTAAACAAGGTGTACATAGTGAAAAGAAAGGGGTTGATCTTAATCATTCCTAAAGAATCAAACTACATAAAACGCAACTTAGACTCTTTCCCACTAGTTTTTCTTTGTTTGTAGATTGAATGATTTAGGGACTAGAAAATGTTCTGATATAAAAGAGCCTTCAACTTAGTGTTTTGGTTGTCATGTAATTTCGTAAAAAATTTATAAATCTTTGGTATACAATCTACAGTATTCAAAATATTATCTCTTCGATTTATTCTTTTAATGGAATAGCAATTGTTTATCTTTATAGGAATAAGAAAAGCAAATCAGAAGTAGAGGATATACACCATGATAACCATCCATTTATAACTAATATTCCTCTCCTACGGTCCTTTTCCAATAATTAAGGAAATCTTTCGCTACAATCGTTTTAAAAATTTTTTAAAACAAACGGAGGGGAAATATGGAATTAACAGCAGCTCATTGGGTTTATCTAGTAGTCACTGTAGCCGTTATTATTATCATGCTTTTTAGAAAAGGTGTTGTGTTACCTCTTATAGTTGGAACCTTTTTAGTAGCGGCCGTGTATAAAGGGAGCGTGATCGGCGGTTTTCAAGCCGTCTTTAATGCAAACCTGGTTGCCGCTAAGGAACTATTTAGTATTTTCCTAATCATTTCCATCATGATCGGTCTCCTTAATTCCTTGAAGGATCTAGGGTCAGATAAAAGGATGGTCGTGCCGATCCAAAAAATAATGGTAAATGGACACGTTTCTTATTTAGTGTTAATGGTCACTACGTTTGTGATTTCACTCTTTTTCTGGCCAACCCCAGCTGTTCCGTTAATTTGTGCTTTGTTAGTGCCTGCTGCAGTAAGCGCAGGATTGCCAGTCATGACTTCAGCAATGGTTATTGTTATTGCAGGACAAGGTATGGCACTTTCATCAGACTATATTATGCAAGTAGCCCCAATGCTTAGTGCGAAAGCCGCAGGAATTGATAAATCCTTAGTTTCAGATAAGGCCTTCATTCTTTCTCTCATTACTGGAATAACTTCTCTAGCGATTGTGTATGCCACACATCGAAAAGCGATTACAAAAAGATCTGTTAATGAGATTAATAAAGAGGAAAAGGCATTCTTCCAAGTTACCGAAGAACTTGCTGCTACAGTAGAAGAAACTGCTGAAGTTATTAAGGTAAAAGAAAAATGGGGAAAAATCTTTGCGATTATTGTGCCTTTAGCAATGCTTGCTGTTATGATTTTTATGTTCCAGACAAAAATTGGCGGTGGAGCTGGATTTGAGGGAGGCGACGGCGCAGCTTTTATTGGAGGGGTGGCAACCATTCTCTTAGTGTTGGCGACGATTGCTTTTAACCGAATTCATGCACTAGATAAAATTAGTGAACATATTACCGAAGGTTTTGTATTCGCATTTAGGGCGATGGCACCCGTTATTCCGATTGCAGGCTACTTCTTTATGGGAAGCGGAGACTTTTCAGCGTCTATCCTTTCTTTAGGTGAAGATGCAGCAAAACCAGGATTTCTATTTGATTTGATCCAAGCAGGTCAAAATTATATTCCACATAGCCCATTTATAGCAGCATTTAGTATCTTAATCGTTGGAATCATTACAGGGTTAGATGGTTCTGGGTTTGCAGGGCTACCGTTAACAGGTGCACTGTCTGGAGCGATTGGACCTGGAAGTAATATCGATCCTTCCGTTCTGGCAGCTATTGGGCAGATGGGAGCGGTTTGGAGTGGCGGAGGTACGCTGATTGCATGGTCATCTCTTGTTGCAGTTGCCGGGTTCCTCCAAGTATCACCGTTAGAACTGGCCAGAAAGAACTTCTTCCCAGTTATAACCGGACTTACCATTGCTACAATACTGGCCGTTATCATTTGGTAAAGTAACAGTTTTAATGTATTTAAGTATACTAGATACAGAAATTAGGTGTCGCTTATAAATAAAGAGGCTATTCCAAAAGTCAGCAGCGAACTGATTTTTGGGGTAGCCTTATTATTTGTAGTTTAAACAAGAAAACATTTGTTATCTTGAAAAGACAATAAACATAGGATGAAACGAAGAGAGGGGATAAAGGATGAAACAACAAAGGATTGGTTTAGTAGGGATAGGAAAATTAGGAACAGCGTTGATGACTCATTGGGATAAAAAATCAATCCCAATAGGTGTTTACCACCCAGTGGAAACAAAAGCCAGAAATTATCTCCACCTATTTCAAAATGGCTATCACTTAACAGAAAGTGAAATAGGTAATGTAGATATTTTAATTCTCGCACTTCCTGCTACGGAGATTATTCCATTTATCTCAAGCTTAAAGCTCCAGAGCAATGCTCAGCATACACCATCTATCATTAATATGGCCACGAACCTTGCTACTAATGAGCTAACGATCAAGTTTCCATGCTTAGAGATTCATGGTGTGAAGTATATGGGTCATTCGAGAGATTTATTGGAACACGCAAATGGTTTATTTATAACTGAATCCGTATTACCACCAAAGATTGAGGAGCTTTTTGAGGAGATTGGAAAGGTAAAGATTGATCGTGAAAGTTGTTTAACAGAGGTAAATAAATTAGCCACCTATTTTGCCTTAAAAACGGCCATCAATATCGAGACTGAATTTGCGGACAGAGGATTATCCCCAGAATATCTTAAAAGAGCGCTAACATCGCTAGCACCCGAAGTGATACGTTCCTATAGTGAGGGGAGTCTTGGTCACTTTGCCAAGGAAATTGTCAAAGAAATACAAACAGAGAATTCTAGTAAAAATGTTAAAACCCCTTAAATTGCTAAAGGTGTCAATTCAATGATTGACACCTTTAGTTATGAGCGGCTTCGTTAAGCTAAAAACACTTGTAAAATAAATAAGTATAACATGACACAGCCAATATAAATGCTTGCGAATGGCAGGTTCCAGTTAGACACTTTATAGGAGCTTTCCTTAACGATGTTTGACATAAGACCTAATGTCGCATTATAAGGGCCCACTAGAAAAGCAGAAACAGCTCCTGCTAACATCGCCACAGTCAAGATATGCGGTGATATCCCAATCACCTCTGGGTTCAAACCCTCTGTCATTAGGGCTAGTGAAACTGCGGGATGCAGTCCTAGAAAAGCAAAAGCCAACGGGATTAGAGGCAATAAAATCAAAAAGATTTCTACACCTGTTAAACTAATAAACTTATTTACCCAAGTATCCAGCCATACATTGGTATGAGAAACATTAATGGTTGAGATAAAAAATCCTGTCGATAAAAAAATAAAAAATTGATCCTTCATACTTACAGAGAAGGTTTGAAAATGCTTAACCAATTGGGCCCCGAACTCTTTCCCCTGTTTTAAGAATAGAGACCAAGAAAAGGAAAATGGAATGACAAGTAAGGATACTAAAATTAAAAACGGATAAGGAAACTTTGTTTCTACTAAAGAAATGACCACGTTAAAAATGATGATTGCCAGGAGAATTTGAAAGACTCTACCCGAACGATTCATCTGACCCGATGATTCTATCGTAGCAGCGGTTTCGTGGACGGATAGGTCCTTTTTGTTTTGGATCATGAAATTTGCTTTACGTGAGCCGATATACCAATCCACCCCCATACCCACGATGCTTAAGGGAATAACATAAGGAAGAATCGAGACCCAGCTTACATCCGTCATCGTGATGACGATCCCAACAATCGGTGTAACAGGTGCCCAAAGTAAAGGCATGGCAAACCCGCGCGTAATCGCTCTGCTCATAAACCGTTCTTTATTCTCAACGGGAATGACATCCAAAGCAGGCCTAATCGAGTAGTAAGTCATCGGTAATGTGGCCAGATTCATAAAAATACTAAAAAAATACGATATGCCAGACGTAATCATATACAGTTGACCAGAGGTTTTTACTCTTTTTTGAATAATATTTTGTATGCCCCCGCTATAACCGCCCAGTTTTATCGGTATCCCTAAAATCGGAATCAGTGTAAACATGGTAAGCAAGTCCAGCATAGGGCCGAAAGAAAGAATATATTGATGCCAGGAAGCCCCGCTTGTCCACAATAAGACCACTCCAAGCAGCAAAAATGTACCTCCTAAAACTTGAACAAATCGCTTGGCTTGAAATAGGGTAATAAGCACAATCGCAAGACATAGACAGGAGATTAGTACACCAAGATTTAGCACAGGCACCAGCACGGAGAAAAGATACAATAAAATTACGATAAAAAACATATACCTCAGCATATCAACCACCCTATCTTTTATGAATTGTATACCAAATAGTATTATTTAGGCTATATTTGTCACAAATTTGCCATTTGTTATGATTAATTGTGGTATTTGGTATACAAAAAACTTGTTTTATTGTTAATCCCATTATACAATTACATTATCAAATAACTCAATTAATAGGGGGATTTTAAATGTTTAACTTTCTATTTGGATCCAAAAGGGCTGCAGAAAAAGCTGAGAAAAAACTAGCTTCACTAAGAAAAACTCTTAAGTTCTAACGTTACTTATTCAACCGCCGCTTAAAAGCCGGCGGTTTTTTGTGCTTTAAAAACAATATCAAGACAAAAAAACGGAGAGCCAAGCTACCTCTCCGGATTTTATATATAGAAAAACTATTTTTTTTTGCACAATAAATATTCTAAACGGCTACCTCGTCAGATTTTACCAGTTTGGAGTTGACAGAATCCTCGCTGTTCCCGGACGCCTTGACAATCTCATTTAATTCCTCGCGAGCAGCTTCAATTGTATCAAACTTTTCAAAAAACTTTACAGCTATCTGATTAACATATTCTTTTCCTTCAAAATTTTCAAATAATCGAATTTTAATCGTTTCATCAAGGACTTCAGCAATCGTATATTTCGCTTTTAAATTGTCAAAGAAATAGAAATGGTAGGTTTCAATCGGTTTTAACCCATCGTTTTCGAGAATTGTTTGGAAGGTATCTTTATTAGTTAAGACAATATATTTCCCCATGTAGAACACTCCTTTGAGTTTTTAATAACCTTAAATTTCAAGTCAGATAAGTATTTAATTTCTGTTACTCTAAGTATAGTAACTTCCTACGTTAATTTTTTTCTTTACTCACCTCCACGGAATATTGTATACCAAACTACTTATGTGTATTTTATATCAGGATGTTAAAATGTTCAAGGTTATATTCTAAATATTTAAATAATTACCAAAGTTGTTGATAGACTACTGATTTACATGAAAAAAATTCGTTCTACCTTTAAATTCTAGTTTGCTTATCTAACAAAAAGATTGTATACTTCAGAAAAGTATCAAAATTTTTAGAATAAACAGAAAGGGGTAACAATATGCCAAAAGTGATTCTTCATGTTGATGGAACAACAATTGAACAAGAAGTGAAAGCCAATGCCAATTTAGTAGTATTAGCAGGGACCCGTCAATTACCAAAATTAAAGTATGGCTGCGGAATGGGGCGATGTACAAAATGCACTTGTATCGTCGTAAACGGAGCTGAGTCATTATCTCCACCGAATTGGAAAGAAGAAAAAATGCTTGGAGATAAGGTCAATGAGGGCTACCGCTTAACATGTCAATTAACCATTAAAGAAGATATTGAAATTTCTCAAGAAAATATCTCGATCCAAGCCCCGAAGAAACAATCTACTATCCAATCTTGATAGGGAATTTATTTTATATTTATTAATGGTATACAAAATACAACCAACTTAAGTAGGTGAGTTAAAATGGATTGTTATGATTTAACCAGCATGACATGGAAAGAAGTAGAAGAATCGCTTAAGACTGTTGAATTTGCGATCATTCCAATTGGTGCTCACGAACAACATGGTCCCCATATGGTAGAAAGTTGCGATGCTGTCTTAGCTGAAAAGATGGCCAAGAAGTTAGGCCAACGAATGTTTCCTTTTGCATTGGTCACACCAACCATTAATATGGGTGTTTCCCAACACCATTTAAATTTTCCGGGAACGATCTCCTTGCAGCCCACGACATTAATTGCGGTATTAAAGGATGTTATCTCATCATTGAAGCATCACGGCATTAAAAAGTTTTTGTTTTTAAATTCTCACGGAGGTAACCAGTCGACGCTTAATGTTGCCTCAATGATGTTAACCAAAGAACTGGATGTTGAAATTTACTATGCTAAGACGACTGCATCTGCTAAAAAGGCGATAAAGGAAAATATCACTTCACCATTATATGGACATAGCTGTGAACGAGAAGTTTCCGAAGCACTATATTTAGCTCCCGAGCTTGTCCGTCTTGAAGACCTTGAAAAAGGTGATATCCAAGAAGAGGGAAGATGGAAGCAGCTTCGACCTGGAAAAGCGATTCAAGGATTTTATTATTATGAAGAAATGACGAATAACGGCTGTATCGGGGATGCCACAACAGCAAGCTGGGAAATGGGCCAGCAGATCGTGGAGGAATCCTTAGCTAATCTTTCAAAAGAACTCTTCAAATTACTAGATCTGAAAGTGGATGTCCTTCCATAAATTTAGTAGTAGAGAGGGAAGATTATTAATCTTTAAAAAATTCTAAAAATTATATTTACAAATAAACAATATATTGGTAGTATAAACGTAAGGTATACCAAAACGATATTTTCACCGAATTAAAGAGTGCTGGAAGAGGAAAGAATCCACAATCTTTTTATTTTTAATCTAATTTGGTATACAAAATATCAAATACCAAGTTAAACTTGGGTACCTACATAATATTAGAGGAGGAGTTTCAGTTGACAGAATTATTATCTAAAGATGAATTTCGCAAACAATTAGAAGAAGCAATTAAAGGTAACCATAGCCAGAAGGCTCCATTTACAGTAGCTTGGGCTGAGGGCAAACTTGGAAGAAAGCACTTTTCTAGATGGGCTGAAAATCACTACCATTATGTAGGACCATTCGCAGACTATTTAGCGTATATTTATCACAACACTCCATCAGATCCAAAATTTGCCGCTGCAAAAGATTTCACTTTACAGAACATGTATGAAGAAGAAATTGCAGCTGACCGTCACACTGATTTATTGATTCGTTTTGCGGAAGCATGTGGTACGACTGCAGAAAGAATTATCGATCCAAACAATATGGCTCCAACCACTTTAGGGCTTCAAAGCTGGTGTTTCGCAGTTGCAGCACGCGAAAATTTCGTCGTAGCAACAGCAGCTCTAGTTGTAGGCTTGGAATCACAAGTACCAGATATTTACCGTAAGCAAACACCTGCTTTACGTGAACAATATGGGTTTACAGATGAAGAAATTGAATTCTTTGATTTACACATCGTATCTGATGAAATCCATGGTGAGCGCGGTTATAAAATTGTTCTTGACCACGCCGATACTCCTGAGTTGCAACAACGCTGCTTAGAAGTCGTTCGTACAGGTGCAAAAATGCGCCGTATGTACATGGATGGGTTATGGAGAGAGTATTGTGAGCAGGATTTAGGAGCACTAGTAGAAACAAAGTAATAAGAAAACTTTACCGGCCGTCCTATTAATCTTGTATTTTAAAGGTTTAAGTGACGGCCATTTTTTTATAAAAGACATGGAAATAAATAAATGAAAAAAGGTGATAGTAGTGATTACTACAAAAGTAGAGACATTCAATAATTATATAAATGGAGAATGGCAGGAATCGGTGAGTAAAAAAACATTTTTTAGTGTGAACCCTGCAAATACCGAAGATCTTGTTGGGGAATTCCAAGCTTCAAACGAACTGGATGTTAAAATTGCGATTGAATCTGCCAAGAATGCTTTTCCTAGCTGGGCCCTAACAGCTCCATCCAAGCGTGCGGCTATCTTAAATCAAGCAGCCAGTATCCTAGAACAAAATGCAGATTCTTTGGCAGAAGAATTAACAAGAGAAGAAGGAAAGCATGTTGATGATGCCAAGAATGAGGTGTTTCGTTCTGCGCAAACGCTCCGCTATTATGCAGTAGAAGGACAAAGCTTTACGGGGGAAACCTTTCCAAACGATGACGCAAATATGAAAGTTTCAACGGAAAGAGAACCGCTCGGAGTAGTAAGTGTCATCACTCCATGGAACTTTCCACTTTCTATACCAGCCCGAAAAATCGCTCCCGCTCTAATCACGGGGAATACGGTTGTATTTAAACCTTCCTCAGATA
Source organism: Bacillus sp. ISL-46 (assembly GCF_018613205.1). Lineage (NCBI taxonomy): Bacteria > Bacillati > Bacillota > Bacilli > Caryophanales > Bacillaceae > Bacillus > Bacillus sp. ISL-46. Next base: position 39,574 of record NZ_JAGGQR010000108.1, on the reverse strand, counting down.
CTCCATTAATAGCTTATCGTCTAGTCGAAGCACTAGATAAGGCAGGAATTCCTAAAGGCGTGATTAACTTTGTTACTGGAAAAGCTTCAGACGTCGGTGACTTGCTGGTAACCCATCCTGCTGTTAGAGCCGTCACATTTACAGGTTCAACCGCAGCTGGAGAAGACATTCATAAAAAGGCAGGCTTTACCACTCGGACACAAATGGAACTAGGCGGGAAGAATCCGCTAATTGTTATGGATGATGCAGATCTCAATCTAGCCGCAACCTTGACTGTAAACGGGGGCTTTTCGTTAACAGGGCAAGCATGTACGGGAACGAGCCGTGTCATCGTCTTGAAAGACGTAAAAGATGAATTTGTTCAGAAACTTGTTGAAAAAACGAGGGCACTAAAAATAGGTAATGGGTTTGAAGCAGGCGTGAAAATTGGTCCGCTTGCCAACGAAAAACAATTGAAGAATGTCATGAAATATATCCAATTCGGAAAAGAAGATGGTGCTGAATTAGTATATGGCGGTGAGCCATTAGTGTCTGGAGAATTCGAAAAGGGATACTATGTCCAGCCTGCTATTTTTACCAATGTAAACGCTAATTCTCGGATTGCGAAAGAAGAAATCTTTGGCCCAGTTGTGGCTGTGATTGAAGTAGATACATATGAAGAAGCCATTGCCGTTGCGAATGACGTCGAGTATGGTTTATCCGCTTCGATTGTTACCAATAATCTCAAAATCGCCAACCAATTTACAAAGGATATCCAAGCGGGAACAGTCAAGGTTAACCGCACAACGACAGGAAACTTAATGAATGCACCATTTGGAGGCCTGAAAAAATCAAGTACATCTACATTCCGTGAATCCGGAAGAGTGGGCTTAGAGTTCTTTACGCAATTAAAAACTGTCTATATGGGCTATTAAAATAATACATTAGGTAAAGGAGAACAGCCATGAAATCTGTGTTGAAATTAGAACTAGAAGAAGCAAAGTTAATGATTGAGGCAGCTAAGAAAAAATCAGAAGAGATCAATGTTCTAGAAACCATCGCTATTGTCGATGATGGAGGCAACCTGCTAGCGCTTGAACGTATGAATGGAGCGCGCATCACGGGACCTGAAATCTCGATTGCTAAAGCGTATACAGCTGCTGGCCATAAACGCTCTACCCATTTATTTAACAAGGAGCCGAATGGACCTGCACTTCCTGGAAATGAAGCCTTTGGAATTCAACAGATGCTTCCAGGGAAATTCGCTATTTTTGTTGGTGGATTCCCAATTGTTGTCAATGGTGACGTGGTAGGTGGAATTGGTGTAAGTGGCGGAAACGGCGAGCAAGACACGGCTGTGGGTACTGCCGCCCTGCAAGCATTGCAAAGTTATCTTGAAAGTGATGGGCTGGAAGTAATTACGGAAGCCGATATAAAAAAATAATAATAACAGGACCTCATTCAAAGCATTTGTTTTAGCAGAATGGGGTCTATCTTAATCTTCGGTTCTATTAAAATATGCGACAGAATGTTATATTGGTATAAAAAGGGGGAGAGTCAACTGAAAGCATATGTTGAGTTAGCTATTGGATTTGCCCGCACCGGTGTGACCGGTTATGGGGGCGGACCCTCGACGATACCGCTGATTGAATTTGAAGCTGTTAAAAAATACAAATGGATGAACGAACAGGAATTTGTCGAAATCCTGGCATTAGCCAATACCTTGCCAGGACCGATTGCCACCAAAATGGCGGCGTATATTGGTTATAAAGTGAAGGGGTATTTAGGTGCGACCGTGGCTATTCTTACTCACATTTTACCATCAATTATTGCCATGATCGCTTTATTGGGTGTGCTTTATAGGTTTAAAGAATCACCAATTGTCAGTGGGATGGTTCAAGGGGTTACACCTGTGATCGGATTTATGCTCTTGGAGATGGCCTATCGTTTTTTCCAAAATGGCCGTAAAGGATTAGGTTTTCCGATTATGCTCTCACTATCGGTCGTTTCTTTAATATTTGTCCAGTTTCTTAATTGGCATCCCGGCATCTTGATTGCGGTATTTCTCATCACTGCCTATTTCATTGCGGATCGAAAAGAAAAAGCGGCAAAAGCTTCAGCTGAGTTGCTTCTTCAGAGAAAGGAAAAAAGTTCATGATCTATTTGCATATCTTTTGGGCGTTTTTTATTGCTAATTTATTGGGATACGGCGGCGGCCCTGCAACCATTCCATTAATACAAAATGAAGTGGTCAACAATTACCATTGGATGAGTTTATCCGAGTTTGGGGATGTATTGGCGATTGGGAATGCCTTGCCAGGACCGATTGCCACCAAAATGGGCGGTTATATTGGTTATGAAGTGGGGGGGATTCTTGGTGCGATTATAGCGCTTATTGCTACGATTCTTCCTTCCGCTCTTGCTGTCATTTTGTTATTTAAGTTTGTGAATCTATTTAAAGGTTCTCCAAAAGTAGCGCTTATGACAAAGTCTGTGCAGCCGATTATTGCGATTTTACTTGCTGTGATGGCCTATCAATTCTTTTTAACAGCTTATGAGAATAGTGGTGTTTTTCATTTAGTCTTTTTGGCTGTGGTTAGTTATTTTGCATTGATTAGAGTAAAAATGCATCCATCCCTGTTAATTGTTTGCTGCTTGATCTATGGTGGAGTTTTTCTTTCGTAAAAATGAATGTTAGAAAATAATAATAAAATAAGCGGGTGGAATTTATGGACATAAGATGGGAGGAAAACAATCTTTTATCGATTCGAGAGCATGCATATATTTATTTAAAGGAAATGATTTTGGAGGGAGAATTAAAAGCGGGCGAGCGTTTAATTGAAAGAGAACTTGCCGGGAAATTAGGCATCAGCCGGACACCGATTCGGGAGGCTTTGTTCCGATTGGAATCCCAAGGCTTTGTAAAAACGGTTCCCCGAAAAGGTGTCGTCGTCTCCAATATTTCCGAGAGTGAAGTCATCGAGGTATTTACAATTCTTGCCTCTTTAGAAGTTTTGGCCGTTAAATTAGCTGCGGGGCGGATGGATAGAGAAACGCAACTAGAATTGGATCAAAAGATCGAAGAACTGATGTTGTTAAGAGATCAAGCCGAAGAAAACTTTAATCTTGAACATATACAAATGAATCGTCTGATTAATAAGGCATCGAAAAGCCCCAAATTGTTTGAGATTCTCTCTGGTCTGATTGACTATATACATATGGCTGCAAATATGGGATATGAGACACCAGGCAGAAGAAAAGAATCACTAAGGGAACATATTGATATTATGAAAGCTTTGCGTGATAAAGAAGCGGAAATGGCAGAGTATTTAATGAGAATTCATATTGAAAACTCGAAAAAAGCGTATATCACTTATATTGAAAATTTTAAAGAAAAGCTGTATAAAAAAGAAAAATTGATGTCCACTTGAAAAATACCAATGAAAGTTCTCGTAGCGAGATATCCTCTATATAAATGACCACACCGTCTACTCGATGTGGTTTTATATTTATCTTTTTTTAAAATGAAAAGATTTAAAAAATTTGTATTGTCTGAAAATTATAAATATGGTATATTGTATACCAAGAAGATTAATTTTAGGGAGGATACGAGGCATGCCAAAAATAAATTTCATTAACAGCAATAAACAATTAGAGGTACCAGAGGATTCGAATATTTTGAGGATGTCCCTTCGTTACGATGGAGAACTCCCAAACCGATGTGGCGGAGGAATTTGCGGCAGCTGCGTATTTAAGGCGGAGGACGGCGCTGAATTCCTAGATAAAGTTAAGGTACAGGAAAGAAGAAAATTAGGTGAAGAGTGGTTAAATGAAGGGTATCGCCTTGGGTGTCAAACATTTGTGACAAACGGAGATATTTCAATTTCTTGGGATGATGCATTCACAGAAGTAGTGAAGAAAAGAAAGCCTGATAAACTCCAGAAAGAAGTCTCTACCATTTAGTAAGCTTAGTTAAAGAAAAATATGAATTCGGGGTGAGATCATGTGGGCCTGTGATAAACATATGAAAGAAATATTATCCTTCTTAGAAACTCCCCATATTAGCAAAGCTTCTTATCAAATTAAATGTTCACTTTGTGATAATCATGCACTAGCAAAAATCTATTACACTCATAAACCTTTGCATTTGAAAAAAAATAAAAAATTACGTGCATTTGCATAGCATCTATTATGGCCTACCTCGAGTGCTTTAAGTTGTAAAGTAGTGAGGGACAGGCACCATTTATAAAGGCTGTCCCATTAGTTTAACTTGGGGCAGTTTTTTTATGATATAAATCCTGATTTGTAAATACTATACTTGACATGTGACTAGGAATTGGTTTTTTCCTATAAACTAAGTAGTATTATTGTTGCCCTAACAGCGTATTTAAAGGAGAAGGAATCGATGGAAAACAAACTGATTGAAACCTGTACAAGCGTCATTAAAAATGCAAAAAACATCGTTGTGCTAACTGGAGCGGGGATTAGTACAGAATCTGGCATAAAAGACTTTCGTTCAAGGTCTGGGGTTTATCAACTTGCGCCGGAATATATCCTTTCCTTGGATTATTTTTATCGAAATCCAAGGGAGTTTTATCAATTTGCATTCGAAAATCTTTACCATCCGGATGCTGTGCCGAATTTAGGGCACAGGATTTTGGCGAAGTGGGAAAAAGATGGGAAGGTTTCTCATATCATTACCCAAAATATTGATGGACTTCATCAAAAAGCGGGCAGTAAGAAAGTCATAGAATTCCATGGAACCATAAAAACAGCAACTTGCTTGCATTGCGGTAAAAGCTATTCGACAGAAGAGATGGAAAATCGTCTCGATACCATCGATGAATTCTATATCTGTGACCATTGTGATACCAGCGATAAAAGAGAACGTTTTATAAAACCGGATGTCGTTTTGTTCGGTGATACAGGCAAGTGGTTTACTGTGGAGGGATTTGATGCGATTTTACATATGATAGATGTGGCGGATTGTGTGTTGGTATTAGGAACGAGTCTTAAAGTAACGCCATTCTCCACTTTCCCCCAATACAGAAGGAAAGGCATTCCACTAATTATTATTAATATAGGAGAAACCCCTTATGATACTGAAAGGAATACATATGTTATTCAAGAGTCTATCGGGAAAACCTTGACCTTATTGGATCAAAAAGTAGGAAACTGAAACCGTACAATAACTTTATAAGATGTTCCTCGTTTTTCCATCGTAAAAGTAAAATTCACAAAACATGGGGTTTTGTGGATTTTTTAGTGTTCTGAATAATAACCCCTTGGCCGTATTACTTCGCAAAAAAGTTTTCTGTATAGTAGGGCTGCGATTCGTCATTAAAAGCTACTCCCACCCCTAAAAACTCGTAACCCTCCCGCAAAATATTTTCACGATGTCCGAGGGAGTTCATTAAACCTTCATGGGCGAAGATGCTGCTAAATTGCCCATAGGCAAGGTTTTCCCCAGCCATATGAAAACTGATATCATCCTCTTTCATCCGGTCAAACGGTGATTGTCCTTTCAGATTGGTGTGATCGAAATACTGATGGACCGCCATATCGGTGCTATGTTTACGGGCTGTTCCTCTAACATGCTCATCCCATGTTAGAACTGTAAGCTGATGATTGACCCGTGCAGCATTGGTCAAATCGAATAATTGATATTCAAAGCCTTCTTTTAACGCTGAATTGGCTTTGGTGTAAAAGCCTGTTTTCTTTTGCTCAAAGTCCTTACTGATTAGTTGTATCGCAGTTACCGTATTATTTTCATGTTTATCATAAAAGATGGTTACGTAAGTTCCCTCAAGCAAGAACACATCATAGTCACTATTTTCCTGTAATTGATAAACTGTCAATCCTTTTTGGATGTTGGTGATCGGTTCACCTAGTTTTGCGCGAACATCTATCTTGGAACTTCCGAGTTTGATTCCTTTAGTGGATGCAATCAAATCTTGGTTTGTATATAATCCTGCCGCTTTGTTGTTTTCATCATACATGACCATAAAAAAATCGTGGTAATCTTCGTGATAGGCATACCAATTCGTCCCATATTCATTAAGAGATGACCGATTTGCCTTGCCTAAATTATGATCAATATCTTCTTTTAGATTACCGAGTTCAATATTATTTACTGAAAATACTTGGTTCGTAGGGATATTTAATTCTACTTTTTCTTTTTGTGGTTGGGGCTGTTGTTTAGTGAGAGGATTTTCTCCTGCCTGAAAGCCAAGCTGCCCAACTAATTGTTGAACCTTTTCATAAAAACTATTAAGTGTTTCTAATACTGCTGAGCTATCTTTTATATTCATTTCAGATTGAACAGAATCAATCTTTTTTTCTATATCGTTTTTCCCCATCTGTTTATCAATAACTGGCAATGAAAAATAAAATAAAAGTATAAATGAGATAATCGCAAGTAAACGAACCATGATATTTCCTCCATTTCTATTAGAATTGTACCCAATCTAGATAAAATGTATAAGTAATATGCTTGGAGGGAATGATATTTAGGTTTTTTTAGAAAAATGATGGCTATGTCATAATATTTGGATGGTATTAATAAGTAATATAGGAAGAAAGTGGGGAATAGAACTGATAGGAGCTGATTGTATAAAAAATTTAGACACCCTTCTGCTTACTTGTGATAAAATTTGCTCTTGCCCTCTTAATAAAAAAATCTCGACTATCTAATTAGATAGACGGGATCATTTGAAATTACATCCACTGACTATTTCTGCTTCCTTCGATATAATTCCATTGATTTATAACCTTCTCCAAGAACCGTCTCCATTTCTAACAAACGCTTATCTTGAGTTTCTTTTCTTTTCGCACTATAGACATAACGGGCCCAATCCTTTTGATATCCAAAAGTTAATTGACTATAGGCTCCCAATAGATCCTCATTTTTGTTTAAGTACTGTTTAATTTCATTCACATGGATAATATAGTCATCCACACATTGGCTAGATTTACTGCTGTCAGCCTTTTTTGTCTTTTTTGGGGCAGACTTTAAGCCCACCACTGTAAAAACATCGTTTAGACTGACCATTCTAGAAAACTTTATATCACTGTCAAGCGTATATCCCTCATCATCCATAGCAAATACGTTTAACAAGCTGTCGCGTTCAATGTATTCTTTATATTTTGGATTATTCTTCTTTGGATAGGCAAAGTACATATTAATTCAGTACTTCGGGATTAATCAGGTTCCTTGGGCGTTTTCCCGTTAGTCCTGCTAGTAAATTCTCTACCGCAAGCTTGGCCATTTTAAATTCTGTTTCGAAAGTAGAAGACCCAATATGCGGGGTTGTCACCACATTTGGAAATTGGAGAAGCGGATGGTCCGCATTGACTGGCTCGCTTTGGAATACGTCTAATGCCGCTCCGTGAATCTCCTTCGTTGTTAATGCTTCAATTAGTGCCTTTTCATCGACTGTTTTTCCGCGGGAACCATTCACGAAAATAGCTGACTTTTTCATCAGTTTAAATTCCCGTGCACCCATTAAATTTTCTGTTTCAGGTGTGAGCGGTGTCATTAAACAAACAAAATCACTTTCCATAAGTAAGCGGTCAAGCTCTGTGTAGACAGCGTGATATTTTTCCTCAGCCTCCAGATTGCGAGTGCGATTATGGTACAGGATATTCATATCAAAGCCTAAATGCCCGCGTTTCGCAATTAATGACCCGATTTTTCCCATCCCAATAATTCCTAAGGTTTTATGATGAACATCAATGGCATATTCATTTCTAGTTAAATGCTGCTTCCAATTTCCGACCTTCACGAACTGGTCCAATTCAGGGATACGTCTAGCCGCCGCAAGAAGAATCCCGAAAATCGCATCAGCGGTAGTATCTTCAAGTACACCGGGTGTATTTGTTCCCATAACACCGTGTTTTGTCATCTCATCAATGGAAAGGTTATTAAATCCAGTTGAGTTATTAGATACAATTTTTAAATTTGGGGCAAGATCCAGTAATTCTTTGTCGACTGGAAGGGCAAGACCGACAATACCCACAGCTTGCTTAAGAGCCTGTAAAAAAGCCGGGTCTGTTTTGGGATTTATTCTTTCAAAAATTGCAACGTCAAAATTATCTCTTAAACGAACCAGGGTTTCAGAGAATTCAAAATTATAGGCAAGTATTTTTCTTTTCATCGTTATGAGTTCTCCTTTTGTAGCTGTAAGTAAGAATATATTTTTAAAGTGACATTGAATTTTTAAAGAGTCAACAATTCAGAAAATAATTGGAATCGAAAATTGATAAAAAAACCATGGGAATCACGACAAGTCAGTTGAAAGTTTTCAATTTTTTTGATGAATCAAGATTATATTAGTATATCAAAAAGGTATTATTTGTGTAAGCGTTCACCAAAATATTTAATAATCTACTCATAATTATCAAATCTAAATTTATACGATTTTACCGTGTTAAATAAGTGCAATGTTGAATTCGCTTACATTTTTAGACTAAATCTTTTTTTAGATAATAGTAGCGTTAGCTTGAAAATGAAATTTTTGTAAGAAAGGAATTTCTTGTTTCAGTATATTACATCTTATGTTAGAATATATAACATGATAATTGTTTTAAAATTCATATTTTTTCAAATAAACTAAAACAAAATAGGAGGTGGTATCTTGGGAAACGAAAATCCATCCTATCGTGATCAAAAGGTTATCACCATAGGAATTGTGACAGAATTAACAGGTCTTTCAAGCAGACAAATTCATTATTATGAAACGCGGAAGCTAATTTTTCCAGATAGGACCCCAAATGGGACCCGTAAGTATTCATTTGCGGATATTGAAAGACTGATTGAAATTGCGGAAAAAATAGAAGAAGGAGTACAAACACTTGAAATTCGCAGGGATTTAGCGAAACGGGAAAAACATAAGATGATTATAGGTCAAATCAATTCCCATTTTAATCGGAACGGACCAATAAAATAACGAGGTTTTGGAAGATTAACATAAAGAGCGAGGTTCATATACTGGGCCTGCTCTTTTTTTTAGTGTCATCGCCGACATTTTTGAAAAATTTAGCTTTCCAAATTTTTAATCATTTCTATTAATCGTTATAATTGGAGTAATCAATAAATTTTTACATGTGAATCATTCGCAGGAATGAAAAATGAAAGGTGGATGTAAATGAAATATAATTTTGATGAAATTGTCAACCGAAGAGGAACCTATTCAATCAAATGGGATGGCGGGGATTTAATTAAACAGATTGGTCTGACGGAACGATATGACGATGAGACGATTCCGTTGTTTACAGCTGATATGGATTTACCAGTGCCTCAGCCGTTAGTAGATGCCTTACATAAGACGGTCGATCACCGGATTTTCGGATATACCATCTTTCCAAAAGAGTATTTTGAAGCCATCCAGCATTGGTTTAAAAAGAGACATGATTGGGATATTCCGCAGGAAGAAATTAGCTTTAGCCCAGGAACCGTTCATGCTTTAAATGTTGCTGTTAAAGCATTATCCAATCCAGGAGATGGCATCATTATCCAACGACCGGTTTATCCTCCGTTTACTTCGGCAATTGAAGCCAACGGACGAAAAGTTCGGAATAATGCACTTAAAGCGAATAGCGAAGGCTATTATCAAATCGATTTCGAGGATTTTGAAGCGAAGGCAAAAGAAGAAACGACGAAAATGTTCATCCTATGTAACCCCCATAATCCAACCGGCAGAGTGTTTACTAGGGAAGAACTAAGGAAATTAGCCGATATTTGTGCGAAAAATGATGTCCTTATCGTTGCTGACGAAATTCATGGAGATTTAGTACGACGTAATCAAACATTTATTCCGATTGCAAAAGCTAGCGACCATAGTGATCGTATTATTACTTTTACTGCCATCAATAAAACATTCAATGTTGCTGGGCTTCATTGTACAAATGTAATCATCTCAAATCCTGAACTTAGAAAAACCTTTAATACTGTTATGGGGATGCATTTACCCTCACCTTTTACCGTTTCTGCACTGATCGCCGTATACAATGAGGGCGAAGATTGGTTAGAACAATTAAAGGAATATATCGATGGGACAATGGAATGGGCAGTCCAATTCTTAGCGGCGAAAATGCCGAAAGTTAAGGTAAGAATCCCAGAGGGAACCTATATCATGTGGCTGGATTTTAGTGAGTATGGACTAACTCCAGAAGAAGTCCACAATCGGATTTATAATAAAGCAAATGTTCTACTGGAAGATGGGAAGATGTTTGGTAAAGAAGGGTTACAATGGCAAAGAATTTGTATCCCGTCCCCTCGTCCATTAATCCAGGAAGCGTTTGAAAGGATTGCAAGAGAATTCGAGGATGTCAATTAATAGGTGAAATTATAACTAAAACCACTTGGTATCTATATTCCAAGTGGTTTTGTCTTGTGGATAAAGAGTGAGGTAAAGTTTAGGATATTTAATATTGAAATATAAATTGATTAAAAAACGAAAAGTAAATTTTTCCTTTAATGAATGCATTCTTAAAGTATGGATAAAATAAAAGTATTAATAATATTGATTTTTTAATCCAAATCTCTATTATTTCAATAAATCATAAACATCAATATTATTATATTATGTGTATTATTAAATTTTTTTGTATATTCATATAGTTTAATCCCTTTTTTCTGTTAACTATATGTGATATATTAAATAAGTAAATTTGCTATATTCAGCAAGTGAGAACAATCTGAAAATTAAGGGGAGAATGAAATGAAAAAGTTAGGTCTATTAAGTTTGTTATTAATCCTTTCAATCTTTATCGCTGCTTGTGGAAGCAAAGACACAGCAGACGAGCAAGAAAAAGGTGGAAAAGTATATAAAGTTGGTGTTGATACAACTTATCCGCCGTTTGAATTTAAAGAAGGAAACGATTATAAGGGAATTGATATTGAGTTAATCAATGCAATTGCGAAAAACCAAGACTTTAAAATCGAACTTTCTCCAATGGATTTCGGTGGTATCATCCCAGCAATGCAAGCAAATCAGCTAGATGTGGCCATTGCAGGAATGAGCATTACGGATGAAAGAAAAAAGGTAGTAGATTTCTCAACACCATATTTTGATGCAGGCTTAACAGTCGTTGTTAAAAAAGATAATACAAGTATTAAATCAGTCGAAAATCTTAAAGGCAAAAAAATTGCTGTTAAAAAAGGTACAACCGGTGCAAAATATGCACAAGATAATGCTGCAAAATTAGGAATTACTGTTGTTCAATTTAATGATAGTCCTGCCATGTTCCAAGAAGTATCTAACGGAAATGCAGATGCACTTATTGAAGATTATCCTGTAATTTCTTATGCAATTGCTCAAAAAGACCTTGGATTAAAAATCGTTGGTGATCGCTTAAATGGAGATCAATATGGAATTGCTGTTCTAAAAGGACAAAACGCAGATCTTTTGAAAAAAATTAACAATGGTCTTGCTGAGTTAAAGAAAGATGGTACGTATGATAAAATTATTAAAACGTATCTAGGTGAATAGAGGATACGAAATGATTAAGCGCGCTTAATGCGCGCTTTCTTTTTGAAAGGGGATGAACAGGATGGATATTATTTCTGCAGCACTGCCAATGTTATTAAAAGGTCTTCAAGTGACCATATATATATTTGTAATCGCCATTATTCTAGGTTTTTTAATTGGTTTAGTAATAGCGTTATTTCGTTTAGCTCCGATCAAGATTTTGAACTGGATTGCTAAGGTTTATGTTGATGCCATTCGTGGAACACCATTTATTGTGCAATTGTTTTTTATTTATTTCGGTGTAAATTCTCTACAAGTGGTGTCCCTAAATAGCACTACTGCTGGGATCATCACTGTTGCCATTAATGCGGGTGCATATTTTGCTGAGATTATCAGAGCGGGAATTCAATCAATTGATAAAGGACAAACAGAAGCAGCAAGATCGATCGGTTTTACAGGCGCACAAACCATGCGATATGTGGTGCTTCCTCAGGCCTTTAGAAGAATGCTTCCTACGATTACAAACCAATCCATTATCAGTTTAAAGGATACGTCACTTTTATCTGTAATTGGGATTGCAGATTTAACACAGCAAGGACAAATTCAAGCTTCTGCCACCTTCGAAGCATTTAAGATTTGGCTGGCTGTAGGTATCATTTACTTTATTATTATTTATTTATTAACCATGCTTGCTAATTTCATCGAAAGGAGGATTCAACTTAGATGAGCATGATCACAGTTAAAAACTTACGAAAATCGTTCGGTAATGTTGAGGTATTAAAAGATATCAATGCAGAAGTTAAAGAAAAAGAGGTAGTTTGTGTTATTGGTCCATCTGGCTCAGGTAAAAGTACGTTCCTTCGATGCTTAAATCGCCTTGAAGACATTTCAGGCGGAGAGGTAGTCATAAACGGACAGGATATAACAGACCCAAAAATCAATATTAACAAAGTAAGACAAGAAGTAGGAATGGTGTTTCAGCAATTTAATCTGTTTCCTCATAAAAGTGTATTAGAGAACATCACCATGGGACCTATTAAAATTCACTCTATAGATAAAGCAGCTGCTGAAAAATTGGCATTTGATCTATTAGATAAAGTGGGTCTAAGAGAAAAAGCCAATAGCTTTCCAGGGGAACTATCTGGGGGGCAAAAACAACGGGTTGCGATTGCAAGGGCACTCGCCATGAATCCAAAAATTATGCTATTTGACGAGCCGACATCCGCACTTGACCCTGAAATGGTTGGTGATGTTTTAGAAGTAATGAAACAGCTGGCACTAGAAGGTATGACAATGGTTGTTGTTACTCATGAAATGGGCTTTGCCAGGGAAGTCGGCGATCGGGTCATCTTCATGGACGGAGGCTACATTGTTGAAGAAAATGAACCGAATGAGTTATTCAGTAACCCTCAGCATGAAAGAACCAAGGCGTTTTTAAGCAAGGTACTTTAAACTATAACATGGTTTCCTACTTGAATAAGGAAAACATGTTTGCAAATTACCTGTTAATACATTTTTTTAAATTGAGGCGTAGCATATATAAGCCATTAAATACTAGAGTAAGAACGAATCTAGTATTTGATGGCTTTTTTTATTTACTATATTAGTGGTCCTTATTGGAGAGGATACCAGTGATGTTAGAAAAACACCTTCAATTTATATATTCCTATTTCGTTCTACTCCTAGATAACTCCATTGATTTAAAACCTACCGCTTTTGATATTCATTTTGAACAGAAATTTAAAAAGCTATGTTGTTTAATAAAAGAATGGATGGACAACCTATAACAGTTATCTTTTACCTTTGCACCGGAGAGCAAGTTAGTTAGTTTTTAACTTTACAACTGTAATATCATTAGGAGTGAGTTAAGTGATAAGAGATAAAAGTGCTTACTTTCATGTACTACTTATCTTGTTTGTAATTGCCGTTTTTATTTGGTCAACCTATAAGCCAGCAGGATATTTAATATGGGCGATGGAAGTACTTCCTGCCATTGTGATATGTATGATTGTACTTATTACCTATAATAAGTTTCGTCTTACTACGCTATCCTATATCATAATTGCCATTCTTTCGATTCTTACCTTCATTGGTGGTCATTATACTTACGCAAAGGTTCCACTTTTTACTTGGATAAAAGATTATTTTGAATTAAACCGAAACCACTATGATCGCTTTGGGCATTTCTTAAAAGGATTGTTTGCCATTGTAATAAGAGAAATATTAATCCGAAAAAGAGTGACTAAAAAAGGTCCTTGGTTAATTTCTGTGATATTAAGTTTTTCACTCGCAATTGGAGCTATGTATGAAATTATCGAATGGTTATCGACTAAATTAACAAAGAACAGAAAGACTTCCACTGAGTTTTTAGGAGCACAAGGTGATATTTGGGACGCACAGTGGGATATGTTGTTAACCTTTATTGGTTCTATCCTCGCGTTACTCATCTTATCAAAAGTACATAACAGACTATTAGAAAAAATTAAGGGAATGAAATATAAGAAAGAAAGAGGGATCAGACCGTAACCCTCTTTCAAATAATGTTACAGTCACTAACTGTTCGTTTTCAATAACCGTACATATACAATCGATAACTTCATTTATTTAATATTATTCCGATATAATAAAATGGATGTAACCGTTTTCAGATAATATAGTATTTCACCAAATACATGCCAAAATTATCATTCATAACCATTGATATCTAAGGATATAGTACTATTTTTAGTGAAATTAATCACAATTCACACTTTGTTCAACACTTCACAAACCGTTATTCAAAATACATGTTATGATAAATCCATAAACAATCAAGGAGTGATAAGACATGATGGTATGTGAATGGAAAACCTTCTCTACAGATTCTGAAACTTATACCCTAGAAGTATTTGAAGAAGCAGTTGAGGATGAATTTGAGGCAATGTATTTTAAAGAAAATGAAGAAATCCCCGCCTATATCTGGACCGTAAATTACGTGGTTATTGTTAAAAAGTATTCGAAGGTTCTAACTGACATTTTATTTGAAAAGATTCCACGCAATCCAGTTTGTGAGTAAAAATCAAGTAGAGTGTTATTATTTTTAATCAAAAATGTGAAATTTTTCACAAACATTACGATTCATGACATTCAGAGAAAATACCAGCTTGATTGTGTATTATTTTTTAAAAATACTTGCGAAAAACTTCACAAACACTTAATCAAATGGAGGTATTACGATGGCAGTAGTAGAAAATGCAGTTAAAGAAAAGCAAACCGTAACAAAAATAGTTAATGTTTTGGTGGAAAACGGTCTAAAAGCATTGAAAGAATTCCGAAGCTTCGACCAAGAAATGATTAATAATGTTGTTAAAGAAATGGCCTTGGCTGGTCTTGATCAGCATATGCCACTTGCAAAGCTAGCCGTTGAAGAAACAGGAAGAGGCGTGTACGAAGATAAAATCATCAAAAACATGTTTGCTACTGAATATGTCTATCATAATATCAAGTATGATAAAACCGTTGGTATCATTAACGAAAATGAACATGAAGGAATGATTGAAATTGCGGAACCGGTTGGGGTTATTGCTGGAGTTACACCTGTAACCAATCCAACATCGACCACCATGTTTAAAGCACTCATTTCAATTAAAACCAGAAATCCAATTATTTTTGCCTTCCATCCATCGGCACAGAAATGCAGCAGTGAAGCGGCAAGGGTGCTCAGAAATGCAGCAATCAAGGCGGGTGCGCCAGAAAATTGCATTCAATGGATTGAAACACCGTCGCTTGAAGCAACACAAGCCTTAATGAACCACTCAAAAATATCATTAATTCTTGCCACTGGCGGTGCGGGGATGGTTAAATCTGCTTACAGTTCAGGTAAGCCAGCACTCGGAGTTGGGCCAGGAAATGTCCCTTGTTATATTGAAAAAACAGCCAATCTTCATCAGGCAGTTAATGACTTAATTTTATCAAAAACGTTTGATAATGGAATGATTTGCGCTTCCGAACAGGCAGTCATTATTGATAAAGAAATATACGACGTTGTAAAACAAGAAATGATAGCAAATAATTGTTATTTTTTAAATGAAGAAGAAAAAGCGAAGGTTGATAAATTAGTTATTAATGAGCAATCCTGTGCTGTTAATCCAGTAATTGTTTGGATGGCTGCTTCAAAGATTGCACAGTTAGCAGGAGTAAAGGTTCCTGATGATACAAAGATCCTTATCGCAGAATTAAAAGGTGTCGGACCAGGATACCCACTTTCAAAGGGAAAAATTGAGCCCAGTGCTTGCTTGTTACAAGGTAAGTGGTATTGAGGAAGGATTAAAACGGGCCGAAGAAATGCTGGAGTTCGGCGGGCTAGGTCATTCAGCTGTTATTCATACCACTGATCAAACAGTGATTAAGAAGTTTGGACTGCGTATGAGAGCGGGACGCATTATTGTCAATGCTCCATCATCACAAGGTGCGATCGGTGATATCTACAATGCCTATATGCCGTCCTTAACCCTCGGATGTGGAACGTATGGTGGGAATTCTGTCTCTACAAATGTGGGTACTATTCACTTAATTAATATTAAAAAAGTGGCGAAAAGGAATATTAATATGCAATGGTTTAAAGTTCCATCTAAAATTTATTTCGAGAAAAATTCAACTCAATATCTTGCCAAAATGCCGAAAATTTCGAAAGCATTTATTGTCACCGACCCTGGAATGGTGAAATTAGGATATGTGGATAAAGTCCTTTACTATTTAAGAAAGCGTCAAGATTATGTTCACTGCGAAATTTTCTCAGAGGTTGAACCAGACCCATCGATTGAAACAGTGATGAAAGGTGCAGAAATGATGGCTAACTTCCCGCCAGATGTTATCATTGCGCTTGGCGGCGGTTCTGCCATGGATGCGGCCAAAGGAATGTGGTTATTCTACGAACATCCAGATACAGAATTCTTTGGTCTAAAACAAAAATTCTTAGATATTCGAAAACGAATTGTTAAATATCCGAATCTCGGCCAAAGGGCACAATTTGTGGCCATTCCTACCACTTCTGGAAGGGCTCTGAGGTAACCTCATTCTCGGTTATTACGGATAAAGAGGCCAATATTAAATATCCGCTTGCTGATTATGAATTGACTCCTGACGTAGCAATTATCGATCCGCAGTTTGTGATGACGGTACCTAAACATATTACTGCTGATACGGGATTGGACGTGTTGACACATGCGATTGAAGCATTTGTATCCTGTATGGCCAATGATTTCACGGATGGCCTTGCAATAAAAGCAATCCAGCTTGTATTTGAATACCTGCCTAGAGCCTACAAAAACGGTCAGGATGAAGAAGCGCGCGAAAAGGTCCATAATGCTTCAACCATTGCCGGCATGGCCTTTGCAAATGCATTCTTAGGCATTAATCATAGTCTTGCACATAAGCTGGGAGCGGAATTCCATATCGCACACGGACGAGCAAATGCTGTGCTTATGCCGCATGTGATTCGCTATAATGCGACTAAACCGAAGAAATTCACAGCCTTTCCGAAGTATGATCATTTCAAAGCTGACAAACGATATGCTGAAATTGCTAGAATACTAGGTTTACCTGCTAGTACTAATGAGGAAGGTGTAGAGAGCCTCGTTCAAGCCATTATTAAATTGGCGAAGGAACTTGAAGTTCCAATGAGCCTTGAAGCAAATAATATAAATAAAATCGAGTTTGAAAGCAAGGTTGACTATTTAGCAGACCGGGCCTTCGAAGACCAATGTACCACTGCAAACCCTAAGCTTCCATTAGTAACAGAATTGGCTGAAATTTACCGCCAAGCCTATAAAGGGGTATAATAATCATTGCCAATACGAAAAATCAAACTAATTGGTTTTTCGTATTGGCATTTTATTTTTTAAGAAGAGGGTGTATTTTGTGGGGTACAGAATTAAAGATGTGATGATTTCCGAGACAGAGATTAAAGACAGAGTGAAACAATTAGCCGAGCAAATTGAAAGTGATTTTAATAATGAAGCAATTATCCTCATCTTTGTCCTGAAGGGGTCGTTTGTTTTTGCTGCAGATTTGATTCGTGAGATGAAGGGGGAAATAAAAATTGATTTCATCTCGGTTTCCAGCTATGGAGATGAAACCGAGTCAACAGGGAAAGTAAGGTTATTGAAGGATCTTGATGAGAATATTACCAATCAGAATGTCCTCGTGGTTGAAGATATTATCGACAGCGGCCTGACATTACAATTCTTACGAGGTCATTTAAAATCACACAAGCCAAAGCAAATTAAAATTTGTACATTGTTAGACAAGCCCGAAAGAAGAAAAGTCGAGTTACCTGTGGATTATGTTGGCTTTGTAATCCCAGATGAGTTCATTGTCGGCTATGGGATTGACTATGCCCAAAAGTATAGAAATTTACCTCATATCTTCACTGTTGAGGAGTGTTAGGGATTCGGAAAACTTTTTTGGTGTGGGAAATTTTGCTATCGAATTAATCAATGATATACTTTTTACTGTAAAACTGTTGAATGATGGAGGAATGAATAATGTATACTTCAATATCGGAATTTATTGAGGATTGGAATCAAGAAGCGGCTTCTACGCAAAAGGTTTTGGATGCTCTGACAGATGGTTCACTTCAACAAGCGGTGTCCCCAGATGATCGTACGTTAGGGAGAATCGCATGGCATGTCGTAACGAGTACACCTGAAATGCTTAACGAGTTCGGAGTTACGGTTGAAAATGTTGAAAACTCAAGTACGGTTCCGTCCTCGGCAAAAGAAATAGCGGACACCTTTCGCAAGGTTAATGAAGACACTATAGACGCTGTCAAGAAGCAGTGGACAGATGCATCCTTAAAAGAAATGAAAAATGTCTTCGGGATGGATATGCAAAAAGCAGTAACACTTTCTCTTTTAATCAAACACATCATTCATCACCGCGGACAAATGACAGTCTTAATGCGCCAAGCTGGATTAAATGTCCCTGGAGTGTATGGCCCATCAAGAAACGAATGGAGTCAAATGGGGATGGAAGCTCCAGCACTATAAATGTACATACTAGACTCTCATGCACACCTAACAAAGGTGTGCTATTTTTATGCCTAACGTGCTAGTACGATGTATCATAGTGCTAGCAAACTAATATATATTTGATATTGCTATCCTATTAACGTGTTTCTCTTTATATATCGTTGGTTGTATATCAAAAGAACTACTTTATCTGCACATTTTATTAATTTTGCATTTATGTAAAATATTTCTACATTTTTCTACAAAATAATCTAAATCAAGTGTCACCTTTCTATATTAAATCCTCCATTATTTTGGTAAAATATCAATAAGCAAAAATTATACATACTCAAAAAGATTAGTTGTAAAGTTAATCATTCAACAATCTCTACTACTAGGTCATTAAAATCTTCAATTAGATCATAAGTCTACGATCATTTTTTTGAATAGTGAGGCAATTAATAAACGCATGATGAGGAGGAAGAATATGTGGGATTTTGACATGAATATAGATCAAGTTGCAAGAATTAAAGTAATTGGTGTTGGCGGCGGAGGGAATAATGCTGTCAATCGTATGATTGAAGGTGGAGTTCAAGGGGTCGAATTTATTGCAGTGAATACTGATGCACAAGCTCTTAACCTATCAAAAGCTGAGATAAAAATGCAAATTGGTGCACAATTGACAAGAGGATTAGGGGCAGGTGCTAATCCAGAAGTAGGCAGGAAAGCAGTTGAAGAAAGCAGAAGGCAGTTGGAAGATGTATTAAAAGGAGCAGACATGGTGTTCGTTACCGCTGGAATGGGTGGTGGTACGGGAACCGGTGCTGCTCCAGCGATTGCTGAAATTTCACGCGAACTTGGTGCATTGACTATCGGTGTCGTTACTCGTCCGTTTGGATTTGAGGGACGTAAACGTGCGCAAAATGCAGCAAACGGTATTGAATTAATGAGGGAAGCGGTTGACACCTTAATTATTGTTCCTAACGATCGATTATTGCAAATTGTTGACAAAAGAACACCGATGATTGAAGCGTTCCGGGAGGCGGATAATGTCCTTCGCCAGGGGGTTCAAGGTATTTCGGATTTAATTGCTGTCCCAGGTTTAATTAATCTGGATTTTGCAGATGTTAAGACAATCATGAGTAATCAAGGGACAGCCTTAATGGGCATAGGGGTTGCAAAAGGGGATGGACGCGCGGTTGAAGCAGCAAAAAAAGCTATTTCTAGTCCATTATTAGAAACATCGATTGACGGAGCTCAAGGGATACTCATGAACATCACAGGTGGTAAAGATTTAAGTCTTTATGAGGTGCAAGAGGCAGCCGACCTTGTGGCTTCTGCAGCAGATAAGGAACTAAATATGATTTTTGGTTCAATTATTAATGAAAATTTTAAAAATGAAATTATGATCACGGTGATTGCAACTGGTTTTGTTGATAAACAGGCACGAACCAAACCATCCACCCATTCACAAATGGAAGGTCAATCAAAATCAAAAATAAATGCCCCAACCCGACGTGAGCAAGTGAGACATGAAGAACCAATTCATGGTAACGATCAATATGGGCAGGAATCAGAGGATTCGCTCGACATTCCGACGTTTTTGCGTAACCGAAACAAAAGGAATCGATAGTATTTCCTTCATCCGGCGCAATGAGTAGTGTGCATAGGACAACAGCCTAAATTAGATGATGTCCCTGTGGACTCCTACCTTGCGCCATTGTTATAAATATGGCAATATTCAATAAAATATTTTAATAAAAATAAGAAATAATCTGATTTTAATCGTTTAAATCGTTAAAACCGACTTGACTTATAGGAATAGTAAAACTATTATTATATTAATCATTTTTTGACTGAAAAGTATGTATTGTAAGATTGTTGAAACTAGTCATGATAAATAAATGATCACTGTAAGTTAATAATCCTTTGTGAGGTGGATTTTGGTGCAACTTCAAGTATTAAACAGTCCTTTTAATCAGGAGCAGGCAGAGCTCCTCAACCGCATTCTGCCTACCTTGACAGAATCACAAAAAGTCTGGCTGAGCGGTTTTTTGGCAGCAGCCCAATTTGCTTCGGTTCCGGTTTCAGGAAATATTCAGGTGGCAGATGGTCCTGCAGGGAACACCGCCCCAACTATTTCAAAAGATGTGACCATCCTTTTTGGTTCACAAACAGGTAACGCTCAGGGCCTTGCTAAGAAGGCGGGCAAAAAGCTTGAGGGAGAAGGCTTTCAAGTAACGATTCAGTCAATGAGCGATTTTAAACCAAACAATTTAAAGAAGATCCAAAACCTGCTGATTGTCACAAGTACTCATGGAGAAGGCACGCCCCCTGATAACGCGCTGTCATTTCATGAATTTCTAATAGGAAAGCGGGCTCCGAAGCTTGATAATCTCCGCTTCGCCGTATTGGCGCTTGGAGACAGCTCATATGAGTTTTTCTGTCAAACGGGAAAAGACTTTGATGCCCGGCTGGGGGAACTTGGAGGAACAAGGCTATATCCCCGCTTTGACTGTGACCTTGATTATGATGAGCCAGCAGCTGAATGGCTGGCAGGTGTCCTTATCAGCCTAAATGAAGCCGTGGGCGTCAGTCCAATTCCTGAACAAGAATTAGCATCACAACTAGTTGAATCAACGTATTCAAGAACCAATCCGTTTAAAGCAGAAGTACTTGAAAATATAAATTTGAACGGCCGCGGCTCGAATAAAGAAACACGTCACCTCGAGTTATCACTCGAAGGTTCTGGACTTACCTTTGAACCAGGGGATAGTCTTGGTATTTATCCGGAAAATGATCCCGCCCTTGTTAAATTACTGCTAGACGAAATGAACTGGGATCCGGAACAGAAGGTGACAGTCAATAAAAAGGGTGAGGTGCTTTCACTTAACGACGCGCTCCTTTCACACTTTGAAATAACAACATTAACCAAACCGCTTCTTGAGAAGGCAGCATCACTTTCTGCCAATAAGAAAATACAGGAACTTCTATCAGCAGGGAATGAAGATCAATTAAAAACGTACATTGATGGACGCGATTTGCTTGATTTGGTTCGGGACTTTACACCATGGATTGGCTCAGCTCAAGAGTTTGTCTCAATCCTTCGAAAGATGCCGTCCCGTCTATATTCAATCGCGAGCAGTTTATCTGCAAATCCTGATGAAGTCCATTTGACGATCGGTGCGGTCCGCTATGAGGCACATGGACGTGAGCGAAAGGGTGTATGTTCCATTCTAGCTGCGGAACGTCTGCAGCCAGGCGAAACAGTGCCAGTGTATATTCAACATAACGAAAACTTTAAGCTGCCAAAGAACCCAGATGCCCCAATTATCATGGTAGGTCCGGGGACAGGCGCAGCACCGTTTCGTTCCTTTATGCAAGAACGTGAAGAAACCGGAGCAACAGGTAAATCTTGGATGTTCTTTGGAGACCAGCATTTCGTGACGGATTTTCTTTATCAAACAGAATGGCAAAAGTGGCTGGAAAATGGCGTGCTGACGAAAATGGATGTTGCATTTTCACGAGACACGGATCAAAAAGTATATGTGCAGCACCGCATGTTAGAACATAGTCAAGAGGTATTTGAGTGGCTTCAAAAAGGTGCTCACCTCTATATCTGCGGTGACGAAAAACACATGGCACATGATGTTCATAACACTTTACTTGAGATTATTGAAAAAGAAGGCGGCTTGAGCCGGGAAAATGCTGAAGAATATTTAGCCGAGATGCAGCAGCAAAAACGTTATCAGCGTGATGTATACTGATTTGGGATGGAAAGGAGTTTTAACAACATGGTAAATCAAATATTAAAGGCGCCGGATGGCCCGCCAAGTGATGTAGAAGGTATTAAAGAAAGAAGTAATTATTTGCGCGGAACTCTAAAAGAAGTAATGCTCGATCGGATTAGCGCCGGTATACCGGATGATGATAACCGTCTGATGAAACATCACGGTAGTTACTTGCAGGATGACCGGGACCTCCGCAATGAACGTCAAAAACAGAAGTTAGAACCTGCCTACCAATTCATGCTGCGTGTCCGTTTGCCTGGCGGGGTTGCCTCACCGGATCAATGGCTTGTTATGGATGAGCTTGCAGATAAATATGGGAATGGCACATTAAAACTGACTACTCGTGAAACATTCCAAATGCATGGGATTTTAAAATGGAATATGAAGAGTACCATTCAGGGGATTCATAACGCGCTGATGGATACGATTGCAGCTTGCGGAGACGTGAACAGAAATGTCATGTGTACTTCTAATCCATACCAATCGGAGCTTCACGCAGAAGTATATGAATGGTCAAAAAAATTGAGCAATGATTTATTACCGCGAACAAGAGCGTACCACGAAATATGGCTGGATGAAGAAAAAGTAGCCGGAACACCGGAAATCGACGAAGTTGAACCAATGTACGGACCGCTTTACTTGCCACGGAAGTTCAAAATTGGAATTGCTGTTCCGCCTGGCAATGATATTGATGTCTTTTCACAGGATCTTGGATTTATTGCGATTGTTGAAGATGATAAGCTTATCGGTTTCAACGTAGCGATTGGCGGCGGAATGGGGATGTCGCACGGCGACAAAGCAACCTATCCACAGCTTGCTAAAGTCATTGGCTTCTGTAAACCTGATCAATTGTATGATATAGCTGAAAAAACGATTACGATTCAACGGGACTACGGTAACCGTTCTGTCCGCAAAAATGCTCGTTTCAAGTACACTGTAGACAGACTTGGCCTTGAAACCGTTAAGGCTGAATTGGAACATCGACTTGGTTGGACATTAGATGAAGCAAAGCCTTACCATTTTGACCATAATGGTGACCGCTATGGCTGGGTAAAGGGCGTAAATGGGAAATGGCATTTAACACTGTTTATTGAAGGCGGCCGTGTCGCAGACTTTGATGATTACAAGTTGAAGACAGGCTTGCGTGAAATCGCTAAAATTCATACCGGTGATTTCCACTTAACAGGAAATCAAAACGTAATTATAACCAATGTATCAACCCAGAAAAAGAAAAAAATTGATGATTTGATTGAACAATATGGTTTAACAGATGGCAAGCATGCTTCAGCGCTGCGCCGCAGTTCAATGGTATGCGTTGCACTTCCAACCTGCGGTTTGGCGATGGCGGAGGCAGAGCGGTATTTACCATCTTTAATCAGTAAAATCGAAACCATTGTCGAAGAAAACGGTCTGAGCGACAAAGAGATTACCATCCGTATGACCGGTTGTCCGAATGGCTGTGCTCGTCATGCCCTTGGGGAAATTGGCTTTATCGGGAAAGCACCAGGCAAATACAATATGTATCTTGGTGCCGCCCATGACGGCAGCCGTCTAAGCAAAATGTACCGTGAAAACATTGGAGAAGAAGATATTTTAAACGAACTGCAAGTGCTGCTCCCTCGCTATGCAAAAGAACGGCAAGATGGCGAACACTTTGGTGATTTTGTCATTCGAGCCGGTGTGATCGAAGCTACAACTGACGGTACCAATTTTCACAATTAATCAAAAGAGACAGGGAATGAAAATCCCTGTCTTTTTTGTCGTTTAACTCAAATGGAATTTTTATGTGCAAATAAAAAAGGCAAACATGTCTAAATACATGTTTGCCTTTCGCTATATAATGATGTATTAAAAACGATACAATTATCCGCGTCTTCCGCCTCTGCCGCCCCGTTTTGTTTCAGTGCTGCGTTTTAAGGTGGATAAGTTCTCTTCACTAGCCTTTAAAAATTTAGCCATTTTGTCTTCAAAATTTTCTTTAGGTTTAAAATTGCTGCCGCCTTTTGAACGGAAATCTTTAGAACGGCTATCTACTCTTCCCTGACGTGGTGGACGTTGGGAATAAGACGAGGTTTGTCCTTCGGGCTTATCTATAGCTTTTTTGATGGACAAGGCAGTCTTTCC
Source organism: Bacillus sp. ISL-46 (assembly GCF_018613205.1). NCBI lineage: Bacteria > Bacillati > Bacillota > Bacilli > Caryophanales > Bacillaceae > Bacillus > Bacillus sp. ISL-46. The sequence goes on along the minus strand of NZ_JAGGQR010000108.1, from coordinate 15,220 downwards.
GTCCTTCTCACTAATTACTTTTACTTCAATTAGGTCGCCAACTTTAAGATGGTCATTAACGTCTTTAACATAGCTGTCCGCTACCTCACTGATATGGACTAACCCTGTTGTGCCACCAGGCAATTCTACGAATGCCCCAAAACTAGTGATGCCTGTTACTTTACCTTGTACCTTAGTACCTACCTCGATTGACATAAAAAAATGTTCCTCCTCAATAATGTTACAACCACCTCATTATAACAAATAGATGGGTATAATATCAATTCTTTCATCAAGTGCCTGACATCTTTTTTTATATAACCCTCAATTTCTAAAGTTTATTGATGTGTTATGTGGAAAAGATTATAATGATTTCCATTTTTAGTTAAATGATATCATTCGACAATAAAGGAGTGAAGTGACTTTGTCAGGACCAAGTTTAAGAAAACCGGATGCACATTCGTCGATCCAAGAAGCAGCACTTAATGAGGCTGTATGCGGTGTCATTCTCATCGTTGGGACATTTTATCGCTTTATTTTTCGAGGGAAAAGCTGGTATGCCCCGTCAACAAAAATTTTTGAAAAAAAGTGGTTGCGATTCGGTTCCGTCCTTTTCCATTACGGGATTATTTTTGCCTTTATTGGACATGTAATGGGCGTCTTGATTCCAATCGGGGTCTATGAAGCACTAGGCGTTGGTGAACATCTGTACCATATTGGTGCAATTGCAGGCGGTGGGGTCGCAGGACTAATGGTTGTCATTGGCTTGGTGGTGATGATCATTCGGAAGTTGTCGTTTCCGAAGGTACGCGTACATACGACCTTTGGAGATTATTTCACGATTGTTCTGTTACTCATAATTGCAGCCCTTGGCACCTATATGACCCTCATTTATAGTTATACAGTGGTAGCCTATGAGTATCGATTAACGATTGGTCCGTGGTTTAGGAGTATATTCACTTTCCAGCCGCTTTCTGAGCTCATGTTAGGGATACCAACCCTCTTTAAGGTCCATGTAATTTTGTCATTCTTTTTATTTGCATCCATACCGTTTACCCAGCTAGTTGATATGTTTAGTTTTCCAGCACGTTATCCAACACGAGCTCCACAGCAATACCGTTCACGTGATGGGTATGATAAGAGCTGAATTAGTGCCTGACACCATAAGGAACCTACAGAAAAAACAGCCATTGATTTTTTTGGCTGTTTTTTTTTGTCTAAATCAGGAATTTTGAGTGCTTATTGGCATGATTTTTGAGTTTGGATGAAAAATATGATTGTATTAAGGTTTTGATAGGATTACGATAAAAACAAAAAAATACATGATGATAGATGAGCGAATGGGGGTTTCCTCTTTTTCACTTTTACACCAGGGAGAGGTTGTCTTATGCGAAGTTATCTAATTCTGGGGATGTGCGCATTATATTTGATTCAATATTTTGTGGAACTGCATTGGCTTCAATATGTAGTGGTGGTCCTATCTTTACTTGCTTTCTTGGGGAGTGCTCTAAAAGCAGACCGTTTTCCTCGCTGGCTCGGTATTGTTATGATGACGGCTGGAGTGATGATTGAATGGAGAAAAGGGACTGGGGCTGAAGAAATCAGTGATGGGATATTCTTAATTCTTCCATTGCTAAGCCTAATTACTCTGGCACCGCTTCTGTCGATTCCATTAAGGCTCGGGGGTTACTTTGAATCGATTGCGATACTATTACGCAATTTATTACATCACCCGAAAAAGTTGTATGCTGGAATAACTGGAACGCTTTTTTTATTAAGCCCAATCTTAAGTTTAGGCTCAGTCAGAATCATTAATGAATTTTTGGAGGAACTCAAGCTTCCTTCCGAGGTGTCAGCGAAAAGTTATCTTGTCGGCTTCTCAACGGCGGTGTTGTGGTCACCTTATTTTGCGTCTGTATCTCTTGTGCTTCATTACATGAATGTTTCATTCAAAGAGTATATTTTGTATGGGATCGGTTTATCCATACTATCCTTATTGATCGGGAATATTTTGTTTGCAATCTGGGTGAAGCATCACCCTGTTAAAGAAGAGTTGTCAGCAATGGTACCTATATTAAATGCACACCGCAATCAATTAATGAAGTTAGTATTTTTCGTGGTCTTGCTAATGGGTTCATGCTTATTAATCGAGTCATTATCCCATTGGTCGATGATCGTGATTGTTTGTCTTGTTTCAATTGTTGTCCCTCTTTTATTTGGGATTCTATTAGCAGATAAGAAACAAATTATTCCTCCATTGGTTGACTTTCGTGACCGGACGGTACCGATGATGAACAATGAAATCATGCTTTTTATGAGTGCAGGAATGTTAGCTTTTGCGATGAAAGGGACTAGTGTCGCTAATGGAATCAGTCTCTTCCTTTCGGATCTAGCTCATCAATCCTTCCTCTTATTTGCACTAGCTGTCATGGTAATTGTTCTTTGCATTACCTATATTGGAATCCACCAAATTGCTGCAGTAGGTGCATTAGCAATGCAATTGAATCCGGCCGAGCTCGGAATGAGTAACATAGGCCTGGCGATGCTTCTTTTGCTGACATGGTCTATATCAACAGCATTTAGCCCATTCTCAGGTCTGAATTTAATGGTGAGCCGGTTTGCTGGTATTTCTGGGTTTCAGGTGGGACTCCGTTCCAATGGACTTCATCTAACGCTCGTTGCACTCATTGGAATTGCCATTATCTCCGTTATTGGATAAGATGCTTTATAAAAACAGCCTTCACACATCATCAATGTGTGAAGGCTGTTTTTATATTGGGTGAAGCGCTCCAGTCCATACGCCGCTAAATGGGCGCTTGCGCTTTTTAGTCGATGATTGAATATTTCATTTTATAAAGGACATATCCTGTGAAGAGTTGGAATAAGTCAATAAAATTTTTGGGGTTTTTGTTTGTTAATTGTTCGATTTTCTGCAGTCGATAAGCTAAGCTGTTCCGGTGAATATGAAGTTCCGATGAGATCGCATTCATATCACCACTATTTTCAATAAAGCTAATTAAGGTCTCAATCAGCTCAGTTCCTTTGGGACTTGCTTCAAGGTCCTGAAAGAATCCACTGATTTCTTCAAACTCAATCGCTTTATTTGCTAAGTAGTCGATAAATTTCAAATTATGATAATAACAGTGGTATTCAGTCAGTCCTAGTTTTTCAGCAATTTCTAAAGCTCTTTTGGCTTCGTGTACTGATTTACCAATGTGAGAGTGATTTGTACCAATTCCTATTTTGGTGTTATCTTTCGAAATAAAATCCTCTAATCTTCTCAAAATATCACTGTCGATTGGGACAATGAACAAAAGCGTATTTTGACTAAGCCGGAAGCTGTATTCCTGTTCTAATAAGAACGGCTCTTTCATGCTGTTTCCTTTAACTATTACAGCTTTTCTTTCAAGCTCAAGTTTAATCCCAACGGCTTCACCGCTATGAATAAATGATTCATCATATTCTTCGTTCCGAAAAATCCAGTGATACAAAAATTCTTCCTTCATTTGTTCCTTAATTCTACGTTCTTTATATAAAAACTCTTGGTTGATTAATAGTTCAGCTGTTACTCGAACTAATTCAGCAAAAGGCTCAACAATATTTGGATCGCCGCTAATACCAATCACACCGATAATTTTATTTCTAAAATGGATGGGGATGTTCACTCCTGGCTTTGCTCCAGCATCTGAATTGTAAATGGAAACAATGGTGCCTTTCTCGATGGCTGCTATCGCCCCTTGATGATAGGTACCGATTCGGTCCTGGTCGCCGCTGCCAATAATTAATCCAATTTCATCCATAATATTTACATTATAGGGGAGGACCTTCATTACTTTGTTAGCAATCTCTTGAGCTAGAACTTTGTTAATTTTCATTTGTTACCTCCGATACTATTAAGCACTAAAATACACGATTAATATAAATTGGTTGATTGCACAAAAAAATAGTAAAAATATCAGTAATTTGAATGATGATTTATTTGTAAGACAATTATACAATAAGAAATGTAAACGGTTACTAGAAATTTAGTAGGAACTAAAAATTTTTATGATTTATTGTAACAAAATAGCCACATAGAAAAGGAAGATTAGGAGGATTAACAATGTTTAAACCAAAAGGAGTCATTCCTGCGTTAGTAACACCGTTGGACAAAAGTGGGAAATTAATGGAGGATGCACTCAGAAAATTAATTGACTACACCATTTCAGGTGGTGTCCATGGGCTGTTTATTTTAGGAAGCAGCGGTGAAATTTATGGATTAACGAATGAGCAAAAACGCCGTGTTGTTGAAGTTACAGTTGAACACACAGCAGGTAGAGTCCCTATTTATTGTGGTGCAAGTGAAATTACCACTCGAGACTGTATCCAAACCGCACAGATGGTTCAGGAAATCGGGGGCGTGTCAGCATTATCTGTCCTTACTCCTTATTTCTTAACGCCGAACCAAGGTGAATTAATGGACCATTTTAAAGCGATTGCAAAATCGACAGATCTACCAATTATCCTGTATGGAAATGAAGCACGAACCCAAGTGAAAATCGATGTCAAGACTTGCGAGGAATTAAGCAAGGTGGACAACATTATCGGAATTAAAGATAGCAGCGGGGACATGACCAAAATGGCTGAGTATCTTCGAGTTACTGATCGTGAAACCTTTTCTGTTCTAGCAGGTCGTGACACCCTCATTTACTCAGGGCTCTGTCACGGGGGAACTGGTGCCATTGCAAGTACAGGGAACATCGCTCCAAAATTAGTTTCAGAGATTTACAATACTTTTGTGTCAGGCGATCATCAAAAATCACTAGAATTGCAATTAAAGCTCTCACCATTACGACTCTGTGTCGATAAAGCGACCTTCCCAGTTGTCTTAAAAGAAGGATTGAAAATGGTCGGCATTGATGTAGGTTATGCATTAGCACCAGCAGGAGAGATGAGTCCTGAAAGTAAGCGATTATTAGCAAATGTACTGAAAGATCTAGAATTAAATCAAACACATTAATTCCTAGCGGAAGGAAGTAACCACTATGCCATTAGTATATGTTGCATTAGCAGTTGCCCTCATACTTATTTTGATGATTCCACTTAAAATGAATGGATTTATTGCCTTAATCATTGCTGCTTTATTTGTAGGTTTTCTCCAAGGTATGCCAATAGAAAAGTTGATGGAATCCATTTATGGAGGAATTGGTGGACAACTCGATGACCTGCTGTTAATTCTAGGTTTTGGAGCCATGTTAGGAACAGTAATGGCAGATGCCGGAGCTGCTCAACGAATTGCCAACACTTTAATTGACAAGATGGGTGTTAAACGAGTACAAATCGCCATGTTGATTGCTGCTTATATCCTTGGAATTACAATGTTCTTTGAAGTCGCATTTGTATTATTGATTCCTCTAGTTTTCACCGTTGCTCGTCAAACAAAATTAAATTTACTTTGGGTAGCAATTCCAACAGCAGTTGGATTATCCACAACACATAGTTTTCTACCGCCGCATCCAGGACCAGCTGCAGTAGTAGGGGTTTTCGGATCAAGCATGGGCTTAACATTATTATACGGACTCATCATTGCCATTCCTGTTGGTGCTTTTATCGCATTAACTTGGCCAAGATTGCCATTCATTAAAAAGATGAATCCAAGCATTCCAGAAGGACTTGGAAGTTCGAAAATTTTTAAAGATGAAGAAATGCCAAGCTACATGGCAAGTATTACTTCTGCCCTTATCCCTGTTGTCTTAATGGGAATATCTGCAGTATGTGAAGTAGCACTACCAGAAGGAAATAGCTTTAGGCATATCATGGAATTCTTTGGTTCTGCTACAATCGCCTTAATGATTTCACTTTTACTTTCATTCTATCTTCTTGGCACTAGAGTAGGCCGTTCATTAAAAGATGTCATGCAATCATGTGCAAATAGTGTAAAACCGATGGCAATGATCATTCTTGTAATCGGTGCAGGCGGTGCGTTTAAACAAGTACTAGTTGATAGCGGCATTGCTGATTATATCAAAGATTTAACGGGCGGATGGGATATTTCACCTATCATCCTTGCTTGGTTAATTGCAGCATTGTTACGTATTGCCCTTGGTTCAGCAACTGTAGCTGTAATGACTGCAGCTGGTGTGGTTCTGCCAATCGCACAATCTTCTGGTGTTAGTATGGAATTAATGACTCTTGCCGTTACATGTGGTAGTGTCGCATTCTCACACGTTACTGACCCTGGGTTCTGGATGTATAAAGAATATCTCAACTTATCAGTAGGTGAAGCGATTAAAACAAGAACCACTTATACAACAGCACTCGCAATCCTTGGTTTAGCAGGGGTATTAATCCTAAATATGTTTGTAGGCTAAAAAAAATAAAGACTAAGCTGGGAGTAAAAAAGACATTTTTACTTCTTCTTAGATCATACTTCAGGAGGAATAAAAAATGAAAATTGGATTTATTGGACTCGGAATTATGGGTAAACCGATGAGTAAAAATTTAATCAAAGCAGGATATCAATTAATTGTAAGTGATTTTAATAAAGAGGCTGTTAATGAATTAGAATTATTAGGTGCTGAACTCGGTTCTACTCCTAAAGAAATCGCAGAAAAATCTGATATCGTTATTACAATGCTGCCAAACTCTCCGAATGTAAAAGCAGTAGCCTTGGGAGAAAACGGATTAATAGAAGGTGCTCATGAAGGATTAGTATATATTGACATGAGTTCTATTTCACCAGGTGTTTCCCGTGAAGTGTATCAGAGATTAGCTGAAAAGGGAGTTGATATGCTAGATGCACCAGTTAGCGGAGGAGAACCAAAAGCTATTGATGGTACGATGTCTGTCATGGTTGGCGGGAAAGTAGAAGTGTTTGAAAAATGTAAAGAAGTTTTAAATGCAATGGCTGGTTCCGTTGTGTTAGTGGGCGAGATTGGTGCTGGAAATATCACAAAGCTTGCCAACCAAGTAATTGTTGCTCTAAACATCGCAGCTGTTTCCGAAGCGTTTGTTTTATCTCAAAAAGCAGGTGTTGAACCAGCAGCAGTATTTGAAGCAATCCGCGGCGGATTAGCTGGTAGTACTGTTCTTGAAGCAAAGGGTCCAATGATGCTAGATCGTAATTTTGATCCTGGTTTTAGAATTAACCTTCATATTAAAGACCTTACAAATGCGCTTGAAACTTCACATGAGTTTGGGGTACCACTTCCATTAACATCATCTGTCCTTGAAATGATGTATGCACTTAAAGTCGATGGACATGAGTTCGAGGATCACAGCAGTCTTGTGAAGTTCTATGAAAAGTTAGCAAACGTAGAAGTAAGTCGCTAGTTCTTATTTAGGGTAAGGGAAGTGTTTCAATTAATACCACTTCCTTTACCAATAAAATCTACTAAAAATTAGATTGGAGACTTCCATATGAATAAAGTTCAGACCCAAGTTAATGTTACTCCAGTTGTCACAGAAATGTCCGTTTACTCTGTGGCAGGCCGAGATAGTATGCTTTTAAACTTAAGTGGTGCTCATGGTGCTTATTTTACACGTAATATTGTCATTCTAAAGGACAGCAATGGAAATGTTGGTGTTGGGGAAGTACCTGGCGGTGAGGGGATACGCAAAACTTTAGAAGATGCCAAACCACTTGTACTAGGATCATCGATTGGAAACTATAATAATATCTTAAATAATGTAAGAAAAACGTTTGCAGGTCGTGATGCTAGCGGACGTGGATTACAAACCTTTGATTTAAGAATCACGATTCATGCAGTAACTGCTATCGAAGCTGCTTTACTAGATCTTTTAGGAAAGCATTTAAATGTACCAGTTGCAGCTCTTTTAGGTGAAGGTCAGCAGCGTGATAAAGTAAAAACACTAGGTTATCTGTTCTACATTGGAGACCGTAATAAGACTGATTTACCTTATTATAGTAATCAAGATTCTGATGTAGATTGGTATCGAATTCGTCATGAAGAAGCGTTAACACCGGAAACAATTGTTCGTCTTGCAGAAGCATCTCAAGCGCTTTATGGCTTCAAAGACTTTAAGCTAAAAGGCGGCGTATTAGACGGCAAGGAAGAAATGAAAGCCATCAAAGCATTAAAAGAACGTTTTCCTGATGCAAGAATCACTCTTGATCCAAATGGAGCATGGTCATTAAAAGAAGCAGTTGAGCTATGTAAAGATATGCATGGAATTCTTGCTTATGCTGAAGATCCTTGCGGTGCTGAAAATGGTTATTCTGGACGTGAAATTATGGCTGAGTTTAGAAGACAAACGGGTCTTCCAACAGCAACGAATATGATTTCAACCGATTGGCGTCAAATGGGCCATACCATTTCCTTACAATCAGTAGATATTCCACTTGCCGATCCACATTTCTGGACAATGCAGGGTTCAGTACGTGTAGCGCAAATGTGTAATGAATGGGGACTAACATGGGGCTCCCACTCAAATAATCATTTCGATATCTCACTGGCTATGTTTACACATGTTGCCGCTGCAGCTCCTGGCGAGATTACTGCAATAGATACTCACTGGATTTGGCAGGAAGGGACAGAACGGTTAACTAAGGAGCCATTCCAAATTGTTGACGGTGACATTACAGTTCCTAACAAACCAGGTCTAGGCGTTGAAGTGGATATGGATCAAATTATGAAAGCACATGAAATGTATAACAACATGGGACTAGGCTCTCGCGATGATGCAGTCGGAATGCAATTCTTAATTCCTGACTGGAAATTCGATAATAAACGTCCTTGTTTAGTCCGATAAAAAAATTAGGGTGGCTGAAAGGTCACCCTAAACTTTTTACTCTTAATACAAGGTTGGGACATAACTAAAAAACCATTAAACTCATACTTTGTCATAGAACGGTTGAGTAATTATTTATTAATTTTTTCTACTTTAAATGTAAAGGACAGATTACTATGAAGTTTGTGTTAGCGCCTGATTCATTTAAGGAAAGTATGACAGCGAAAAATGCTGCACTTGCTATGGAGAAAGGAATCCTAAAGGTTTTCCCTGATGCGGAATGCGTAATCGTGCCAATGGCGGACGGTGGGGAAGGAACAGTTGAGTCTCTTGTTAGTATGACTAATGGAGAAATCATCAAAACTGAAGTTCTAGGACCTTTAGGAGAGAAAAGATTTGCGGAATTTGGTCTTTTAGGGGAAGGGCAAACAGCTGTTATTGAAATGGCTACAGCGAGTGGATTAGAATTAATCCAACCAGAGGATCGCAATCCATTAATCACAACAACATACGGTACCGGTCAGTTAATTAAATCTGCCCTAGACAAGGGTGTAACCCGTATCCTTATAGGAATTGGCGGAAGTGCAACCAATGACGGCGGCGTTGGAATGCTTCAAGCTCTTGGAGTTTCATTTAAGGATAAGAACGGAGAAGAACTTGTCTTTGGCGGAGGTGCGTTGGGTCAATTACATTCCATTGATTTAAGTGGATTAGATGACCGAATTAACCAAGTCAAAATTGATGTAGCCTGTGATGTCACGAATCCACTAATTGGAGAAAACGGTGCATCCGCAATCTTTGGCCCGCAAAAGGGTGCAACACCTGAAATAGTCCAACTTCTTGATCAAAATTTAGCTCTTTATGCTGACTTAATCAAGCAAGAACTCGGAAAGGATATCGCACATACGGAAGGTGCAGGAGCCGCAGGTGGTCTAGGTGCAGGGTTAATGGCATTTCTAAATGCTCATTTAAAAAAGGGCGTCGAACTTGTAATCGAGTATACTGGACTTGAGGAAAGAGTTAAGGGTGCAGACTATGTTTTTACTGGCGAGGGCAGTATTGATGGCCAAACTTTATTTGGGAAGACACCGTTTGGGGTTGCTACCATCGCACAGAAATATACTATTCCAGTCATTGCATTTGCAGGTAGAATTGGAACTGGTGTCGAGCCATTATATGATCATGGATTCACCGCAATTATTGGAATTTTAACGGGTGTTACATCTTTAAATGAAGCACTAGAATCAGGTGAAGCTAATCTTGCTTTCGCAGCAGAAAATATTTGCCGGGTATTAAAAATATAATATTTATCCATAAAAAGTAGCTGTCGAGTTTTCGACAGCTATTTTTCATATAAATTGTTGCCTAATATAGGTATAATATTATTAGTCTTACAAATAAAGACAAAAAATTCAAGGAGCGAAATGATGGTTGGTTCTCCGAAAAAAATAATTGTAGAATCCGTAAATCGAAATACCTTATCGAAGCAGGTTGTTGAAAGTATTATTAACTTATTAATTAGTGGACAATTGAAACCAGGTGATAAATTACCGACTGAAATGGAACTAATGGAAGTTCTAGATGTCAGCCGGCCAGTGTTACGTGAGGCTTTAAGTTCACTCGATACACTTGGTGTAATAACACGTAAAACCCGTGAAGGAACTTTTTTTAACAATAAAATTGGAAGTCATCCATTTTCAGTCATGTTAGCTTTGGCCCATGATAATTTGCCAGCAATCATAGAGGCACGGATGGCATTAGAACTAGGATTAGTGACACTTGCAGCAGAGAAAATAGGTGAGAAACAGCTTTCAAAATTAAAAGAGACGATTGATATTATCGCCAACAGCAAAGACAATAACTATGTCGAAGCGGATAAGGAATTTCATCAAATCATTGCCTTAAGTGCAGATAATCCAATTGTCGAAGGAATGATCGATCCATTAATTATCACGATTAGAAAAATCGATAGCGAAATTACCTATCGTGAGCGTGATCGAACACTCCAACAACACATTGCTATATACGAAGCTTTGGAAAAAAGGGACCCTTTTGAAGCATTTCATCACATGTTCCTACACCTTGATTCTGTACGACAGAAACTATTGAAATAAAACTAAATATTAAGCGGTATCAGGCACTTTATTTTGGAAAATTCTCGAAATAAATTTTATTGAAAGCGTATGCTATAATGGTGGTAAAAACAACAGCAAGGAGAAATCGCTATGTTGAAAGATATTTTTATCGGCTTATCTCAAAATCAATTTTTAAATAATACAGCTAAAAAATACGGCCTTAAATTAGGTGCACAAAGTGTTGTGGCTGGAACAAATATACCTGAAATGATTAAAAGTATTAAGGAACTTAATGCTCAAGGAATCTCTTGTACTGTTGATAACTTAGGAGAATTCGTTTTTAAAGAAGAAGAGGCGACAGCTGCGAAAGAACAAATCCTCAAAGTAATCGACGCGATTCAGGAGAATAAAGTGGATGCACATATCTCCTTAAAACCAACTCAAGTAGGATTAGATATTGAATATGAATTTTGTCTAAATAATGTAAGAGAAATCGTCGATCAAGCACATCGATACGATATTTTTGTCAATATTGATATGGAGGACTTCAAACATCTTGAGCCAACATTTAATTTATTGGACGACCTGTCGCTAGAATATAATAATGTTGGAACCGTCATTCAATCTTATTTCCACAAAGCACAAGAATACCTTGAAAAATATAAAAACTTCCGTATTCGTCTAGTTAAAGGTGCCTACAAAGAGTCCGCAGAAATTGCTTATCAAGATAAGAAGGATATTGATGCAAACTTTATCAAGATTACCGAATGGCATCTATTAAATGGTAAATTCACTTCGATTGCCACACATGATCATCGAATTATTAATCATGTGAAAGAATTTGTTAAGAAGCACGATATTTCGAATGAGAAATTCGAATTTCAAATGCTTTATGGGTTTAGGAAAGATATGCAGCTGCAACTTGCCAGTGAAGGCTACAATTTTTGTACCTATGTTCCTTTCGGCAATGACTGGTATGGTTATTTTATGAGACGGCTAGCTGAAAGACCGCAAAACTTAAATCTTGTCGCTAAACAAGTTTTTAATAAAAAAACGAACACAGTGATTGGTGTAGCAGCAGGGGCATTTCTATTAGGAAGAATGACTAAGGCGGATAAGAAAAAACGTCGTTAATGACCTAAATTCCTATGATAAACTAAAAGCAATCCTTCAACCTCCCATTTTAAGCAGATGGGGGGTTTTTGTATGGGTTTAAATTCTGCTAAAAAAGTGCGTAAACAATGGAACCACTTATTTTTGGTATGCAGTCGCCTTAGAACATCGGATTTTTTTAGGACCAAACCTCCCGAAACAAAAAAAAGGCACCTAGCCTTTGTTAGTTATTTTATTAACAACAAAGGTATTAGGCACCAGTTTTCACTGCATTATATGAAAAATTGCTGTCATCCCATTGGAAAATACCTTCTTGAAGTTTTATGGTGGCATCAAAAGGGCAAGTAATGGCTAAATCACTATCTGTAGGAGTTTCATAAAGGATGTTATTCTTTTGGTCCATCAACTCTTTTTTAAGACGAAGCATGTCCAGTTTTGAAGCGACACGAAGGATTTTATCAAGAGTTATCTTCTTTTCACTAATACCATGACTGTTACAAATGCTTGTCTGAAAACTCTTGTTATATTGGATCATCATATGCAAATCATTGATACAGGCTACGCCAAAAACCTCTTTTATTACGTCCTCATAGCGCAGCTGGGTGCCAGTTGCAAATTTAATAATATTCTTTTCAGGATTTTCTAAGAAATAAACCGTTTCAATAAAATTTTCCATATAAACACCCTTTCTATATTTTAAATTCTGTTGCCGAGTCATTAAGTTGATTTTCCAATGAGTCAGTTTTTAAGAAACTTATGGCTATTTGAGTCGATTAGGAGCTACTACCCTTAGTGTTACTCACTGAAAAATCAGTAGGTTATTTTTATTATAACATATTTTGATTGTGTTTGCTGATTCAACTCGAGATATGTAGATATATGTCGGAAAACTTATTTTTTCACCTAATTGGGTGAGTTTTTTATTTCTACAATTATTTATATTTAGTAGAACGACTTACCAATAATAACATGTTGTAAACTAATAGTTTAATAAAGTAATATCGTTATATAAGTACTTCATCCTCATAAGAACGGAGAATGATTTTGATAAAATTAGGCGCAGGTTTTCTTGCCTTTATATTATTAATTAACGTGCTCATACTAAGTGTATCGGCCGAAAAAATAGAACCAAAGATTAAAGTAAAACTGGTCAATTATCTTGGAAATAAAATGGAGATAACGATAAGACCTACAGGCGATTACAACGTGGAGCAATCAACTGTCCGCTTAACTACCGGAAAGAATTATCTCGTAAAATACGATAATAACAAAATAACTATTTTAGATGGAACAACACCACTTTTTACCGCAGATACATTAAGTCTTTTACCATTAAACGACACAAACTATCTTTCTATTAATAATCGTAATTATTTAGGTTCATTTCAATTTGTCCTCGAAAATTCAAAGTATGTGCGGCCAATTAATGAAATCTTCTTAGAGGATTATTTAAAAGGTGTCGTCCCTTCTGAAATGTATGCTAAATGGAACCGCGAAGCCTTAAAAACACAAGCGGTTGCAGCTAGAACGTATGCATTATCCTATCAAGCGATCACCATCGATGATACGATCAATTACCAAGTGTATGGTGGTTACGTTTGGCACCCAAATAGTACAGCAGCAGTAGATGAAACAAAAGGGGAAGTATTAAAGGTAAATGGCCGCTTAATCAGTGCGGTTTTTTCTGCCAGTAATGGCGGGAAAACAGAATCGAATGCAAATGTTTGGGGCTCAACACCTGTCTCTTACTTGGTTATTAAAGAAGATGAATTTGATGCAAAAACTGGTTGGAATTTTTCTGTTAAAAAACAACAATTCAATCCGGTCAATTTGTCATGGAGTCAAATGAAGGAAAATGATACAACGATAACAAACACGATTAAAGCATGGATGGCAAATCATGGCTATGCCGGAAAAGAAATTAAAATAACGGCAGTACCTGTATTATCTTTAAACACACCAACATCAGGAGGCCGTGTGTCTAAAGGAAATATTACGGTTGAATTTTTTACAAAAGATAAAGTGAACGCAAATGGCTCTTATATCCCGCAGAAGTTCGAATACAAAAATGTTGCTGCATCACAGATCCGTGCTATGGTTGGCAATCGAATCATGAAGAGCTATCTTGTATCGAACATAACAGAGACGGATGAAACAATCACCGTAGAAGGACTGGGTGACGGTCATGGCGTAGGTTTAAGTCAATGGGGTTCCCAGAACCGTGCGCTTGATGGTCAAAAATATAATGAGATTCTTGCCTTCTATTATAAAGGAGCAGCAATTGTAAAAGACTATAGTGAGCGACCAACAACGGTTGTACAAGTACCTTCCGAACCAACTGGACAAGCATCTGAAGAACAGACAGTACAAACACCTACAAACCCAGCTGGCCAAATTTCTGAAGATCCTGATGAACAGGTACCTGCAGACAAAGCTGTGCAAGCACCAACTGAAACCACTGAACCAACTGTGGCAGCAACTCCGATTTCAGACAAAATTGCTCCAAACATAAGTGAAGTAAAAGTCAGTGTAGATTACACGAAAAATAAAGCTTATATCTCTTTTCATTTCAATGAGAAAGCGAAGGTAACTGTTTATATTAAAGACAGTAAAGGTAATATTATAACCTATCTTTCAAAAGAAGCTGTAATAAATGCAGGTACCCTCAAGAAGGAATATACCATTAATTCTTTACCAAACGGAAAATACTATGCAGGGATCATTACTGAAGATTTGAGTAATAACCGATCATCGACGTTGCCATCTTTTGAAGTAAAAAAAGTTGTGGCTGTAAAAGACAAGACCGCTCCCAAATTTAGCAGCGTTAAGGCAAGTGTAGATAACACAAAAAATAAAGCCGGTATTTCTTTTAAAACAAACGAAACTGCATATGTAACCGTCTATATAAAAAATAGTTCTGGTAAAACCCTTAGCTACCTGAAAAAGGACGTTATAACAAAAGCAGGTACAATCAACCTAGGATACAGCACTGCCTCCCTTGGAAATGGGAAATACTCTGTAGTGATGGCAGCGACAGACACAAGTAAAAACCGTTCGAGCGTGACAACTACTTTCGTTGTAAAAAAAGTGGTCAAACCAAAAACGGGAAAAGTAACTGTATCACGTCTTAATGTACGTGCAACAACATCAACCAAAAGCAAGGTAATTGGTACTTTAAAGAAAAATCAATCAGTAACCATTGTCTCAACAACAGGTTCATGGAAAAAAATCAAATTTGGTAAAGCAACAGGTTATGTTTCAAGTAAATATATAAAATAAAAAGGGCAGAGACTTTCTCTCTGCCTCAGATTGTAGACAAAAGG
>NZ_JAGGQR010000107.1:0-18582 GCF_018613205.1 Bacillus sp. ISL-46 | reverse complement strand
GGATTTGTCGACAGTCTGAAAAGAGACTGTCGTCTCTTTTTTTTGTTGAGAATAATTAATAATAATAAATTTCCAGTGATTTTTATTTATTTCCTGGTGCAGGTTGGTCCACACCTCTTATATGGTGCTTATGCCCATCATTTTCTGTAGTATAAAAATCATAATGATGTACATGCATGCCATTACCTACGGGAATAGCTGGACCGGAATATGCCTTATAATAATGGGTATGGCCATTTTCGAAAACAACATATCCCTCTGTATAATGAATATGGTTTTGATCCTGAGTCTGAATTGGCGGCGAAGTAACATCTAAACACTGATGGACATGACCTGCATCAACAGAAGTATAATCAACCGAACCATGATTATGGTTCGGCACAAACCCCTGAACAAAATCATCTTTACTTACCTTACTCACATCCTCACCTCAGTTAATTTTTTTGGCTAATTTCGTTGTTTTATAGATTTTGTACACGATAGACAAATAGTTGCTCGGTTGCGATTCAGATCTTGCTGCGAATGATTCTGGAGCAATTAACATCTGATTAAACTGGTCGATATTTACTTGACCAGGAAGTTGAGGCTGATTTTTTTGATAAACCTCCTTTGCTGCTTTATTACTAATGATATTTATTTAATAGTAGGAATATGTATTGGACAGGATTTAAAATTTTTATGTAAGTTAAATAAGATTCTCATTACTTTACAAAAGATTAACATGGAATCCATTATTTCTTCGCATTAATAGCATAAAATGTAATTATAGTGATACCTATTCAATAGCTCTTCTTACAAGTACAATTTCTAACTAGGAGGAAGTTGCATGTATAGTTTTCTAAATTTTCTGTTCTTAATGTATATCTCGGTTGCCTTTATAAGAATTTTTTATTTCTCTTTCTTCAAAACAAAATCGAATAAACATTGATAGCTACACCCAATCATTATCCATCTACTAATCCACAAAGTTATCTAATCATTTCATGTCCTTCCCCTATAATTACGCACCTGTGCCTATGTAGACACTCTACATTTCCAACGGACAAATAAACACATAAAATAAGGAAACCCTTTTGGGTCTCCCACAATGGAAATAAACTAGGTTTGTTCTAATCTAAACTAATTGGAACATATCCTCAAATACTTCGTTCCAATTTTTTGTTTTAGCAAGTGACTTACGTCTAAGGATATAGTTTTCGTGATTTTTGATGCTTTCTAAATGTTCACATGCACTGATAAATTGGCTAGAATCATTTGTATCTAAAAGAGCATATACAGACTGCTCAGCATATTTTTTAGTAGATGGCAAATGCATGCCAATTACGGACTTCCCCGCTGCAAGAAATTCAAATAACTTTAATGGAAAGACCGCTTGGTTATACTGAGATGACTTGTAGGGCATAATTCCAATATCTATTAAGTTCATATATTTTGGAACCTCGGAAGGAGCAACACTTCCAGTCCATAAAACATTCCTCTCAGTTAATAAATTTTTAAATTTAGGATGATCATTGGTACCATCTGGACCCACAAAAAGAAAAAGCCACTCACGCTTTTTTTGGGCTACTTCCTGGATCAAATCAAAATCCAGCTTAGGTTTAATTCCCCCGATAAAGCCTAAAACCGTTCCGTCAAAATGATCAGGTAGAATATGATCCATTTGTGTAGAATAGTTTGCAAACCTATCAAATTCCACCCCATTTTCAAAGGTAAACACCTTTTCTTCAGCACCTAACTTTTCTATGATTCTTGTACGTAAATATTCAGAGGTACAAAAAATCACATCTGCCCTTTTAATAATCCGCTCTTCTGCACTTGATATGATATTTTTTCTAAAATTGGCTAGGATAGAGTTTTTCCCATTGATAGGAGAGGTCCATAAATCACTGCAATCATAAACCACTTTATTCCAAGAAAAAAGGTTAGAAAGTGTTGGGAATCCAGGAAAGGTATACCATAAATTAACAGTATACCTTTCCTTAGCTTTTTTTAAATATAATAGTAATGGCTGCAATTTAATTTTATGAAATGAATCGATATAGCGGCCAAACCGAAACACTTTTTGTGGAAACAAATCTTGGATGGTCCATTGATCTATTCCATTAGACAATCTTTTATTGTGCTTTTCTTTTTGGTTTGGTGTTGGACATAACCAGATTACTTCCTTTGTTTCAGGATGATTTTGCAAATATTCTGCAAGCCGATGTCTACGATACCGAAGTTGATCTTGTTCCCACTCACCTGTTGCCACAATGATATGTATGCTCTTCATTTGTCCCATCCCTCTCTAGATCCTTTTAACAACCGCATGCAAGGCATAATGAGAAAAACACCAAAATGCTTTTATAAGGTTTAACTTTTCTACCTTGCGATACACAAACCAATTCATTTTTGCAGCTTTCCACTTGTTTCTCGAAATGGAAGGATTTCCTATCCGGTACTCGGCCAAATTTTCATTTAACCCGTAAGCAATTATGCCCTTTTTTAAAATGGCCAGCCAAGTGGCTAAATCCTGTCGTGTTCGTATGTTAGGCATTTGAATTTGACCGACAATGCTTCGGTCGATCATGACTGTCAAACATCCTATTATAGTATTCTTTAACATATCATTGTACGAAACCTGCTTGGGAGCTCCTATCCGTTTGTTCAATTGTACTCCTTCATTTGATACAAATTCGTAGCCTGTAAACGTAAAAGCATAATCGTTTGTTTGCATAAAATTAAGCTGTTTTTCCAATTTTTCTGGTTTCCAGCAATCATCACTATCAAGAAATGCCACAAATCTGCCCTTTGCATGCTGCAAAGCAATGTTTCTTGCAACAGCAGCCCCACCATTCTGATTTAAATAAATAACATGTATTCTTTCATCTATTTTTTCATAGAATTTTAATTTATCTGGTGTATCGTCAGTAGAACAATCATCTACAATAACCATTTCCCAGTTTTGAAAGGTTTGCTTTCTAACTGAATCAATTGTATGTTCTATAAACAAACTGGCATTATATGAAGGTGTTATAATTGAGATCTGTGGCTGCTGTGGACCCATAAAAAAACCTCCTATTAATTTGACCGTTCCCGGAAAATTACGGGGAAAACTATCCATAAAAAGCCTAGTGTTACGCCCAATAACACCCCTAAAACCATTCTCTCTTTTGAGTTGAAGGCTCTATTTTCAGTATTTATTGCATTTTCATCTGCTTTTTTTATTAATTTGGCGTGTTTAATTTCATATAGAGCTGTATTTAGTTCATATAAGAAACGTTGCTGATCTACTTTTGCATCTGGACCTACTTTTTCATTGTTTAATGATTCAATAGATTCCTGAATGATTTTCTGTTTTTGTTGGAACCTATCTTTGTCCATGGCCATAAAGGCGCTTATGATCTCGTTAAGAACCTTAGCAGTGCTTTCTTTCGAATGATCGGAATAAGAAAGTGTTATCATGTTATCCGTTCCTGCTGTTACATTTAATTTCGTACTTATTTCGTCATACTTTTCTTCCCCTAGATCCGCCAAATGTTCTTCATAAAATGGGGCGTGGGTTAACAACAAAATGACACGTTTAGGATTATTAAAATCTGGGTCATTGTAGTTTCCAAGGGTAAGGGACGCTTCTGCTGTATAACTTGATTCCTCTTTTCCTACCGGCAGCAGCCACCCCATCACACCAAGCAAAATGGTTGTTGCTAATATTATTAGGATGTATTTGTTCATTCTTTCTTTTAAAGCTTGAATCATTTGTCCCATTTGAACCTTGCTCCTTAGTAGGAATTTTCCACATTGAGTTGATTTTTCTTGCCTGTCAATACCGAAACAATAGAAATAACTAATCCAAGAAATACCCAATGAAAATATAAGTTACTAACGGAACTTGGACTGATACTTGAAACAAGGAATCCAATAGAGCCCATCATACACGCTTCAAGTAACCCTTTATGGTTCCGATTGGTACATTCTTTATAAAATTTATAGAGACTTACAAAAAGATAGGCATACATGGTTACATAACCAAGCAAAATTATTACTCCAAAATTACCCATAATTTCGGCCAGCCAATTATGCACTTCCACCACATGATTTGTTGCATAGATGGACTCGTTTTTTAAATAGAATGGGATATTGCCAGCACCAACCCCAAATCCAAAGGTTTCTAATGAAAAGTGAAGGGTATTTCTCAGTAAATTTAATCTCGCTACATTAGATGGAAGCAGTTCATTACTTGGGTAAAAGGTTGCAGCGCTTAACAAACGCTCAAACATATGGATAAACGTGCCGAAAAATACGATTACACAAAATAGGAAAACTGTTGAACCGATAATGGCTGCCACTTTCTTTAAAAATCTCGGAAGAAGGATAAACATATAAACGATTAAGCCGATCATGACTCCAAGCAAACTAGCGCGTGATTCCGTCAAATAGATCATATACACGCATAAAATTGAAAGTATAAAACTTGTGGTTTTCAAAAATACTAGTTTACTATTTTTTGTTAAAGATAGATAAAAAAAGAAGGATATGGTAAGAAACGTGGCAAAATCATTTTGATTAAAGAAAACAGATGTTGGATATGACAGCTTATACTCAGAGCCTCCGTATAAAGTTGATGTAGGCAGCTGGATGTGTGCAAAATGATTTATTAATCCAATCACCAATAAAATGGCTGTCATAAACATCCAAATACCATAAAACAGAACCAAATTGATCATTTTCCTAAAAGTAAAAACTGCCAGAAAAACAAACGATATTCCCATACCCAAAAGAATTAAAGACTTAATGCCTTCTATTATGGACTTTGCCCATAGTAGTGAAACCGCTCCATAGGCCATCCAAAACAATAGAAAAAAGAGAACACCTTTTACATGTACCTCATTCCAATATTGCGGAAGATTCTTTTCCTTCATAGCTTGAAAGATAAAGAGAATAACCGCAGCTATCAGGAACAAGCGATACAAAAATAAACTAAAAAATCCAATATGAATGTTTAAAACCGATTGATTCAGAAAAGTTGTCATGACAAATAAGTACATAACGTAAGCTGATACATCTGTTGCCTGTTTAACTAGTGGATTACTTTGCATCAAACTTCCTTCTCCTTTTTCACATCAACTATTTACTAGCTGCAATTGATAAGCTTTGTTTGAGTACTGGAGAGTCTCTTGTAATCCTTCGAATAGTGTCATAGAGGGCTCCCAATTCAATATTGTTTTTGTTTCTTCATTGGCAAGAATACTATGACGTATATCGCCTGAACGCTCCTGTTTATAGATTGGAGATAAATTCGAACCAGTAGCTTCTTTCATCGTTTCAAACAATTCATTGATGGAAATGCATGATCCTGATGACACATGGACATTAATATTTTCCTTTGCATTAAGCGCCTTTACATTTGCAGATGCCACATCTCTAACAAAAATAAAATCCCTCGTTTGCTCTCCATCTCCATATATAACGGGAGCTCTATTCTCAGTAAGTTGATTTGAAAAAATAGCTACAACTCCACCTTCACCCTTTGAGTCTTGTCTTGGACCATATACATTGCTGTAGCGCAAAATACTATATGGCAGTTGATACAGTTTACTAGACATTTTCAAATAATTTTCAACTGATAACTTTGTAAGACCATATGGTGATTCAGGCTGCGTTGGGTGAGCGATGGTCAGAGGCAATGCCACAGGATTTCCATATACAGCTGCGGATGAAGCAAAAACAACTCTTTTCACCTTCGATTTAATCGCAGCTTTAATAATGTGAAGAGATCCCCTAATATTTACTTTTTCATCAAATAGAATGTCCCTGACAGACTCTGCCACACTTACTTGGGCGGCTTGATGGATAATATAATCTGGACAAAGGGAAACAATTAATTCAATTACACTTGGATCGGTAATGTCGTAATTAATGACTTCAATAGGTAAGTGCTCGATGTTTTCTCGTCGACCAGTTGTAAAATTATCAATAACCGAAACTTTGAAATCCTTTCGAAGCAATTCCTCTACTATATGGGAGCCAATAAACCCTGCGCCTCCTGTGACAATCACTTTACTCATCAAAAACCCTCCTATATTACCTTTGATATGACTGATTCCGATTGGATGGCTGGTCTCCCAATCGAAAGGTACGTAAATCCAAGACCTTTCATCATCTCTAAATCAAAAAGATTCCGGCCATCAACAATCAGAGGCTGCTTCATTAATTGTTTGACTAATGGTAAATCCAATTTTTTTACGTCCTTCCAGTCTGTCAAGATCATACATGCATCTGAATCATTGATAGTTTCATATATATCCTCTGAATAGGTGCACTGGTAACCGATCTGTTTTTTTGCTTCTACAATCGCGATGGGATCATATGCCTTAACGATCGCACCCTGCTCTGTTAAGTAGGGAATAATATCCATTGCTGGAGAAGACCTAATATCATCTGTATCTGGCTTAAACGCTAATCCAAGAACACTTATTGTTTTCCCTTTCAAAGAACCTAATTTAAGTAACAATTTATTCACTAATTGCACCCTTTGCCCTTCGTTTGTTTCAATAACAGCTTTGATTAATTTAAAATCGTACCCACAATCCTCGGCAATATGCAGAAGCGCAGCAGTATCTTTTGGGAAACAGGAACCGCCAAATCCAACGCCTGCCTGTAAAAATTTATTACCAATCCGGCTATCTAAGCCAATTCCAGTGGATACTTTTGTTACGTCAGCACCAACACGTTCACAAATATTGGCTATATCATTAATAAATGAAATCTTAGTAGCCAAAAAAGCATTGGCAGCATATTTAATTATTTCCGCCGTTTCTAAAGAGGCTTTCACAATATTTGCTGTAAACGGTTGATGTATTTCTGAAATAATTTGAAAAGCTTTTTCGCTTGTGGCCCCAATTACTGCACGCTCCATATTCATCGTATCCTGAATAGCTGTCCCTTCTCTTAAAAATTCAGGATTTGAAACAACATCAAAAGGTTGTTTTTCTTTGTTGAATTCATGAATAATAGTTTCAATTAATTTGCCAGTTCCAACGGGTACCGTACTTTTTGTGACAATCACTTTGTAATTATTTAAATTTTCACCAATGGATTTAGCGACTTGTTTTACATAGGTTAAGTCCGCTTTGCCTGATGATGTCATTGGGGTACCAACTGCAATAAAAATTACTTCAGCATCTCGAATCTCTTGACTTATATTAGCGCTAAAATTTAGCGTTCCCTTCCGTACATTTTTGTGGACCAGCTCTTTTAAACCAGGCTCATAAATAGGCATGATCCCCCGTATGAGGTCGTTTATTTTCAGTTGATCAATATCACAGCAAGTAACTTGGTTTCCTGAATCAGCAAAACATGTGCCTGATACCAGACCAACATATCCGGTTCCAATGACAGCAATTTTTTTCATCATTATCAATCCTCCTGATGATTTTTACTTGCAGAAAAGACTATTCAGTTAAATAAATAGATTCTATCGTCCGTGTATAGACATCATTTAGCAATGCTCCATTGTGATCGGC
Source organism: Bacillus sp. ISL-46 (assembly GCF_018613205.1). Classification (NCBI taxonomy): domain Bacteria; kingdom Bacillati; phylum Bacillota; class Bacilli; order Caryophanales; family Bacillaceae; genus Bacillus; species Bacillus sp. ISL-46. The sequence continues at coordinate 11,077 of NZ_JAGGQR010000107.1, read as the reverse complement.
ATGATAGTTTTTTTGGATATGTTCATACAGTTCATGCTGAACCTGCGTGGGATAAAGATTTCGGTTTAAGATACCGTTTATCCGATTTACTAGGCTTGATACCGACTTACTTTCTATTAAAAGCTGACGATGCTCCCCAAATAACTCCGGCACACTTCCTACTGCGGTACAAATCACAGGTACCTTTAGGGCTAGTGCCTCAATTACAACGGTTGGCATCCCTTCTGTATAAGACGGGAGGGCAAACACATCACTAGCAAACAAATAATCTTTTACACTTTCATTTTCAACTTGACCCGTTAAAAACAGCCTTCTATTGAAATCGGAATGCTGCTGTAATTTATCTTTCGCTGGTCCATCTCCAACAAACAAAATGGCTACATCATTAGAAAGCCAATGAAGTGAATGAGCGAGTTCAAAAACTCCTTTAGCTTGTGTTAATCTTCCTACAAAAACAACAATCTTCTTTTCCTCAGGGAGTTGAAGACGTCTTCTTATTTCCCTTTTGGTTTCCTCGGGAGGTTTAAATTGTGATAGATCAACCCCTATGGGGAGTACCATACTATCTCTGCCTGCTAACTCCTTTGTTCTAATTTTTAGGCTTTCCCCCACTGCCAATACCTGATTTGCCGCCTGTACAGTTTGTTCGAATGCTTTTTTTGCACTTGCGCTATAATTGGGATAAATATTTACATCACTGCCATGTAAGGTTAAAATCCACGGCAGCTTTTTTTGTTCAGCAACAATTCTCGCTGCCCCTCCTGACGGCATGGCAAAATGTGCGTGCATTAAATCGGGCTCTATCTCGTAATCAGACATTGTTTTTAATATGCAAGCAGCCATCCGTTTATCCGGCTGGGCCCATCTTAGTTGGCCCGGCAGTGCTAAATATGGCGGACGGTAGACCGTCACTCCTTTTCTGAGATACACAAATGGAATCTCCTTATAAGCACGATATTGCTTTTTTACATATCTGATCAAAAAGGGATTACGGGGCACAGGACAAATCACTGTAACCTCTACGCCTAACCGGATCAGTGCTTGAACCTGAGTTTCATGAAAAACACCAAGACCTGGTTTTTCGACACTGGGATAAGCACTTGTTATCCATAAAATCTTCATTATGTTTTCCCTCTAATCTGTTTTTTTAATATCCTCAAGAAAAAATGGGGATACATCTTATATAAAAGCAAAATATACGTGACCGCACTTATGCCTACCGAAAAAATAAGTGGCCAAATACTTGTTTGTGGAAAATAAATGGCGGAAATTTCCTTCATACAAAATGCGATCACTGTTATGATCATAGATAGTTGGAATGGAACAGAAATGGTTTGCAGGTATTGCCTAAAACGTAGCTGAATTAACCAGTTTAATAACCATCTTCCAACTAAGAAGTTCACCAGGCTAACACCTGCATATGTCCAAGCTACAACTTCCAATTTATTCGTCATGACGGCTAACCATAAAGAGGCACCATAGAGAATGAGGACGCCGGCATCCCAATAAAAAGCAATATTAGCTTTTCCTTTTGCTAAAATAACTGATCCATTTGGATTCATTAAAACTCTTAGAATGCCTACGACTGCCATGATTTGCACAACTGGAACGGCGTCCAGCCACTTCTGTCCAAAAATAGTTAAGATAAACACATTAGACACGGCCGTGAGACCCATCAAGATGGGAAAGGAAACTAGACTTAATAGCTTTGTCATGTGTAAGAATCCATCTGTTAATAAAACTTGATTCTGGTGACTTTTCGAAAAAACCGGAAAAGCCACTCTAGTAATAATCGGATTAATCTTTAAGACCGGAATTGTCACGATTTGATAGGCAAGATTGTAAATACCCAGTGCCTCCGCGCCCATAAATCGGCCGATTAATATCACATCAAGGTTGGAGCCAATTCGATTGACTAACCGTGAAGCTAATTGGTATGCCCCAAACGATATGTATTCCTTGCATTCCGACAAATTAAATACGAGTGAAGGCCGCCATTTCTTTTGATAACACATAAAATAAAGAATGCCTTTTAATGAATTCAGAACGACTTGCGAAATGACAAAGGCATAAATTGGACTAATTGAAAGTATGAGAATCACCAATGTTAAAAAGGAGAAAACATTAGTCCCTACTTCAATGGCACCCAGCAAATTAAAACGTAATTCTTTTTGTAACAAATATTGGCATTGCTGCCCGACCGGAGCGATTAAAAACATCACAGCCAATATTCGAATAAGTTCGACTAATTCACTCCGCTGAAAGTATGTCGCAATCAGAGGGCTAAAGAGGAATAAAAGTACAAACAACCCGATTCCTACTACTACATTTAGCCAAAACAGTGATGACAACACACGGGCCGAAACCCCTTCTTTTTGAATTACGGCTGTACCAAAACCAAGATCCAGCAATATCTGAGCAAACACTACAATTGTGGTAATCATTCCTACTAGCCCAAATTCGGATATACTCATCATTTTGCCAAGTAATGCAAATTGGATAATTTGAAGGGCTGTAATTATAAGTGTTGAAATTCCAGTCCACTTTACTCCTTTATGTAGTTGGTTTCTGATGACTGACATATGCTTTCCGCCTTTATTAACGTGCTCCCTCTCCTGTCAAAATTACTTTAAACGTCTTCAATATAATTTTAACTTCAAGTGAGAATGTTAAATTTTGTATGTATTCTAGGTCATATTTAAGTTTTTCTCTTGGAGAAATATCATATCCCCCACTAACCTGAGCTAGACCTGTAAGGCCTGGTTTAACAAGTAGCCGATTTTCGAATCCCTTTATCTCTTTATTAAATTTTGCTGTAAAGAATGGTCTTTCCGGTCTTGGTCCTACAATTGACATGTCTCCTTTTAAAACAGAGACCAATTGAGGAAGCTCGTCAATACGAGTCTTTCGGATTAATGCTCCCACTTTTGTGATACGAGGGTCATTTACCTCTGCCCACTTTGCACCTTCTTTTTCTGCATCCATTCTCATGGATCGTAACTTCACCATCTTGAATCGTTTTCCATTCTTACCAATCCTCTCCTGAACATAAAATGGAGACCCTGGTGTTTCAATGACAATGAGGATAGTAAATAAAACAACAACTGGCAGTCCAATAAATAACCCAACGGTTGCAAGAAAAATATCATACACTCTTTTTAAATAGAGGTAATGTTCCACATTCTTTGATAATGTGAGATTAGAGGCTGGGACCGTCAAATAATCTTGGTAGATATTGTAGCTTTTTTCAGTACTCACAAATGTACCACCCCATAAGATTTATTAATAAAGTGTTTTGCTAATCCATACGTAAAGTATAGGTACAAAACTTGAAGTTGCTGTTGAGTACTGGTGAAGAGTTTGTAAAATATTTAGAATATTTATTAAGTTTCTAAATACTTTGTAAAGATTTTTACAAAATATAGGCAGATATACCGATATAATGAAAAAAACTGACACAATAAGGATTTGGACTTTTCCTTTTTGTGTCAGTTTCTTAGATTCTTATAGGGTTACAAAAAAACTCCCTCTTATCTAGACAAGAGGGAGTTAGTTTAAGCTATCGATTCTTGCTTGGCAATTTTTAAAATTTCTAATGATTTAATATGGTAACCATCGATTTCAAGCACTTTAAATTCATAATCATCATATCTAACTTTATCGCCTTCGACGACATCCATTTTTTCTGATAAGATCCATCCACCGATTGTATCCATATCTGAATCGTCAAGGTCTAAACCGAATAAATCATTAATTTCATCAATTAGGACTTTACCCTCAACGATGGTTTTATTTTCACTAATTTTATTAATTTCAGGTACTTCATCCGCATCAAACTCATCACGGATTTCACCAACAATTTCTTCTAAAATATCTTCGACAGTGACTAATCCTGCTGTACCGCCATATTCATCCATTAAGATGGCCATATGAACACGGTCTTTTTGCATTTTCAGGAGTAAATCATGGATTGGGATCGATTCAATAACCTGGATAACTGGGCGAACATACTCTTGAATAGATGTTTCAACATTCTTGCCTTTAATATATTCGGTAAAAACCTCTTTCATATTTACCATACCAACTATGTTATCCTTCTCACCATCGATGACCGGATACCTTGTATAATTTTCTTCCGTCACGATTTGAAGACATTCATTTAAAGATTGTGAGATATCAAAAGCAATAATTTCAGTGCGTGGTACCATAATTTCATTGGCGTTTCGATCATCAAATTCGAAAATATTGTTCACATATTTATATTCAGATTGATTAATCTCCCCGCTCTTATAGCTTTCGGAAATGATTAATTGAAGTTCTTCCTCTGAGTGTGCTACTTCATGTTCTGATGCAGGTTTCAGTCCAAAAATTCCGACGATGAAACGAGCAGAACCATTTAGTGCTTTAATAAATGGATACATTATTTTATAAAAGAGAATCATCGGTCTTGCAAAAATCAAAGTGACCTCTTCCGCTTTTTGTATGGCAAAGGTCTTTGGTGCAAGCTCCCCAACAACTACGTGAATAAAAGTTACTGATGCAAACGCTAGTATAAATGAAGTAATACCTGAGATAGATTCTGGCATGTTAAAGTAACTTAACAGCGGATGAAGGATAAGTTCCACCGTTGGTTCTCCTAACCACCCAAGTCCTAAAGCTGTAACGGTAATTCCTAATTGACATGCAGATAAATATTCATCAAGATTAGTAACAATCGTTTTTGCCGCGATCGCGTTCTTGTTCCCTTCGCTAACGAGCTGATCAATACGTGTACCGCGGATTTTAACAATAGCAAATTCATAAGCTACAAAAAATGCTGTAAAAGCAATTAAAATTGCTATTATTAGTAGATTACTAATTATCAATGGTCTCCTTACTTAAAAGATAAGTAAGGAATACACCTCCTGTTTTTTTACGAGTTTATTTATTTTCTATCAAAATAATAAATTAATACTTAGCTAAACAATAATAATAATGTTTGAGCCAATGTAATGCCTTCTGATGATAATTTATTAACAAGTGATTCTTTTTGCTGGTTGTTTAATTTTTGAAGAATAGGTTCCATGACATTTATTTCTTCTTTCAGATGCTGCATAATACTGGCAATCTGTTCAACATGTTTTTCTACTTTTTGTTTATCAATTGTATTGTCTGACTTAATCAATTCAATGGAAGACTTTATTTCCTCAAGGGGCATATTCAAATTTTTATAATGTTCAACCATAGTTAAAATTTGAAGACACTCCTCACTGTACAATCGATAATTAGAATCCGTCCGAATAGGGTTTAGTAAGCCTATTTGGGTGTAATAATCAATTGTCCGTTTGGAAATATTCTTTAATTTTGCTATTTCACCAATTCGATACAACTCCCCAAATTACTCACCCCTTCCCATGTAAATGTTAAATTAAATATACCATAGACCAAACCGTACAGTCAACGTTCCGGTTTGATCTATGGTTATCAGCGTGTTAATATGACTGGTCCGTTTTTAGTTACGATAAGTGTATGTTCGTACTGAGCGACAAAGCTTTTTTCTGTAACAAAGGTCCAGCCGTCCTCTAGTTGAAACACTTCTTCATCATGGGTTGAAATAAATGGTTCAAATGCAATAACCATTCCTTCTCTAAGCAATCCATTATCAGAGGTTTCATTATAATTATAAATATATTCAGGTTTTTCATGGATTGTTCGTCCAATACCGTGTCCTGTAAGATTTTTAATCACGGTTAATCCATGATTTCTAGCCGTTTGAAAAACGACTTTACCCATCCCGTTTATTTTGGAGCCTGGTTTTGCTTTTTTAAGACCAGCTTCAAATGCCTCTTTTGCGACGTCGCAAATTTTCGATAAAATTTCCTCACCTTTTCCGACGACAATCGAGACGCCTGTGTCTGCAAAATAACCGTTCTTGGAACCAGAAACATCTATATTAACAAGATCTCCTTCTTGAATCACTCGATCACTCGGAATTCCATGAGCCACTTCTTCGTTGACACTAATACACGTAAACCCGGGAAAATCGTACTCCCCCTTTGGAGCAGAAATGGCGCCCTCCTTCTCAAATAACTGACCAGCTATATCATCGAGCTCCTTAGTAGTTACCCCAGGTACCGCTCGTTGCACTAATTCATCGCGAATCCCAGCAACGATTCTGCCAATTTCTTTCAATCCATTAAAATCCTCTTCCGTCTTTGCAATCATGCTTTTTCCCACCTATGTTATTTTATCTTAATAAACGTTCACCTATTAGATTGTACATTTATCCCCGGATAAAATCCAAGCATAACCTTTTGAAGTGGAGATATTGACAAAAAATACAGAGTAGTTAACAAGGCTACTCTGTATTTTTTATGGATCATAATAATTTTACTTTTTTGATAAAATTTATTTCATTTTGAAATTTTTCAAAAATTTCTTTATAGGTGGCATTAATTAAAAGTGGAAAGAGGTTTTCTAGTGCTTCTTGGTAATCTTGACCTAACGCTTCTCGGAGAAAAACATATTCATGAAAGAGCAGTGCTTTTTCAAAATCAATACCTAATTCATGTAAGCCTTTATACAAGTCCTTCTTAGGTATAAGTAAGATCTTCTTAAATATTTTAATATTTTTTCCAATGAATTTCTCTTCTATATACCGTGTAACATAGTCTGTATACACCATCTGACCAATAGTATTTGTTTCATTTTTGGAGTAGTTGAATCCAATCACACGATCTTCCTTATTTTCACGAATAATAAACGTTTTACTACCTCGTAAATGTGTAATAAAATTTTTGACGCTTTTATCAAAAATTTTATCAAATTGAATAATTTTTTGCAGTTTAACGGCAAAATCAGTATGTTCTTCACCCACAACAAATAACCGGTCAACAATCGGTAAAAGCTTTAAGACACCTTCGGAAAGTTGACTTGATGCATCATAAATAATGATATCGTACTCGTTTTTCATCAACTTCACTTTTCGTTTTTGTTCGATTAAAGTCAATTTAGAAAATTCATGAATGAGCTCATTTGAAGTCTCCTCTTTTTCTAAAGTCCCGTAAGAAATGAATGCAGCAGAAATATTTGTATTTAATTTAATCCAATTATAAATGGATAAAGACAATTCCGTTACACCTGATTTTGCTTTTGGAGAGTAAAAGCCAACTAAATACATGTCCCTCACATGCCTTTTATTTAAATAATATGCAAGAAGAAAACAAGTGTTAAAGACAAGCGACTACTATACAATTAATAACGTAGCAAAAATATTCTTGTGATAAAATATATATATTCTAAAAAACGCTTGATTATATTCCCAAAAGACAGAGGTATCCCAATGAAGAACATGAATAACAAAGAAATACACACATGGCTCGATAGCAAACAACTTCCATTGTTAGAAAAACTCAAATCTTTAGATGAAGTATTTTGGGTGAATCCTAACCTTGAAAATTCTCAACAAGGGCTCGAAAAATCTCCGCTGACTGTAGAGGATATTAAAGATGCGGAAGAAAGATTGAATCGTTTTGCTCCTTATCTCACTAAGGTTTTCCCTGAAACAAAAGCAGCCAATGGGATCATTGAATCTCCATTAGTGAGCATACCATCTATGCAGCAAAAATTAGCCCAGGATTATGGACAGCCTATCTTAGGTGATTTATTACTAAAGTGTGATAGTCACCTTCCAATCTCAGGGTCAATCAAGGCCCGAGGCGGTATTTATGAAATACTCAAACATGCAGAAGATTTGGCTCTAACACATCAATTGCTTACCATCCAAGATAATTATTCGATTCTAGCAAGTGAAAAATTCCGATCCTTCTTTTCCCTTTATTCTATTGCCGTCGGTTCTACTGGAAATTTAGGTCTAAGTATTGGTATCATAAGTGCTAAATTAGGGTTTAAGGTAACAGTTCATATGTCCGCGGACGCAAAACAATGGAAAAAGGACTTGCTTCGCAGCAAAAATGTGCAGGTAATTGAATATGAAGCCGATTACAGCAAAGCTGTCGAGCAAGGACGAATCCAAGCAAAAGCAGATCCTAGTTGTTATTTCGTGGATGATGAAAATTCAAGTGATTTATTTTTAGGATACGCCGTGGCCGCCTCCCGGTTGAAAAAGCAGTTAGAACAGTTAGAAATCACAGTTGATGAAAACCACCCTTTATTCGTTTACCTGCCATGTGGGGTTGGCGGTGGTCCAGGAGGCGTAGCATTTGGATTGAAGCAATTGTTTAAAGATAACGTCCACTGTTTCTTTGCTGAACCCACCCATTCTCCTTGTATGTTACTCGGATTATTGACGGGATTACATGATCAAATTTCTGTTCAGGATATCGGAATTGACAATGTCACCGATGCAGATGGACTTGCTGTCGGTAAACCCTCGGGATTTGTCGGCAAAATTATTGACCCTTTCTTAAGTGGAAGTTATACAATAAGCGACGAACAATTATACAAATTGCTCAAGGATCTTGTCGATACTGAAGAAATTCATTTAGAGCCTTCTGCACTCGCAGGGATGATTGGACCGGTTTTCTTATGTAGAGAGGGAAATGATTACTTACGGAACCATAATTTATTGGATAAAATGAGCGATGCTGCACATATCGTTTGGGCAACTGGCGGAAGCATGGTTCCTGCAGAAATGATGGCAGAATATTATCAAAAAGGATCAAAATAATTGAGAAAAACATTATTTATTTCAATGATGATTTCTATTGTTATATTTATTCTTTTTTCACCTGTTTTTATTCGACTAGTTTCATATTTACACCCAATCGTTTTAATAGTGGTCCTGTTCTGTATTGTTTGGTTGGTCTTATGGTTGGTTTTATTTATCCGGAAAGAAACGATCAATCTTCCCTACCCACTCTTTTTGGGAGGGTTAACTCTCTACACGGTTGCACTTGTGATTTTGTTATTTTTCCGCCCAAACGAGCAAAGCTATCACTCAATGAATCTTGTCCCCTTTTCCACAGTTGCATTTTATTTGTCAGGAAAAGTGAACTGGTTAATTTCCTTTTATAATCTGGCTGCTAATATTGGTTTGTTCCTTCCCTACGGCCTATGCCTTAGGTTTAAACAGTTTTCTCAATGGAAGGCATTATTTATTGCTTCATTGATGATTGCATGCATTGAGGTTTTGCAATTTGTTTCCCATCGTGGGAGCTTGGACATAGACGATTTGATTTTAAATTTACTTGGAATTTATCTAGGCTGCGTTCTCTTTCCTTTGGTTAAACAAGTGGTGAATATCACGAATACTAAAGGACCCATCGATAGATGAGTCCTTTAGTATCATTTATTATTAAGCTGCAAATACGAGTAATAGCCATAAATATAAGCTGATTAGGGTGAAAATTAGCGTGACGGGGATGACAACTATGGTCACTTTTATATATTGCATCCAAGTTATTTTAATCTTATTAGTCTTTAAAATATGCATCCAAAGCAGTGTTGCAAGAGTTCCGATTGGGAGGATCAGCGACCCAATATCACTGCCAATGATGTTTGATAAGTAAACGGTTTTCGTTAATAAGGGATCTAGTCCCATTTCCGTCAAGGCTAAGGTTGATATCATTAAGGCTGGATGGTTGTTAAAGATATTTGAAAGAAAAGCTGTTATGACCCCCATGGTTAAACTAGCATGCAGCAAACTATCTTTAACAATCGGTTTTAAATAGCTTAGTAAAAGATTCGATAATCCAATATTGTGTAAACCATAGATGATGACATACATACTAAAGGCGAATATTAAGATATGCCAAGGAATTTTACCGACCACATCTTTTGGATTTACCTTTAAGTGAATCCATCTCCATATAAGTAAGATAACCGAACCACACACAGCTACCAACGAGACTGAGATGCCAATAAAGGATGCGACGAAAAGACTAATCCGTACAAGGAATACAAAGACGAGCATATTGATCATGAGTTTCTTTTGTTGATTGAATAAAGTTTCAGAGCCTTGTTGTAATGGATGATATGGACGGTTTTTATGCAGTGGAATGGAGTAGGAATGGAAGCGGATTTCTTTCGGAATATCTTTCTTAAAAACTAGGAATAGTAGATAGGATAAAAATAGTAATCCCAGAACCCCAGGAACAAACATCATTTCCGTTTGGAGATACAAATCCATTCCTATTATTTTCAAGGCTATTAAATTAACGATGTTACTAACACCTATTGGAGCACTTGAAGCAGTCGCAATTAACGCACCACTTAAGAGAAACGGTATCTTTTGCCTGTTTTTTAATTTTAAATTATTTAAAATTAAGATCAGAATTGGTGTAGTAATTAAGATACTTCCATCGTTATTAAAAAATAGTGTCATTAAAAAGCAGAGTATTAAGGTATTCCAAAATAAGCGAATTCCTGACCCTTTTGATATTTTTAACATTAAAGCAGCGGTCCAACTAAAGAATCCAAAGCTTTCAAGTACGATAGCCATAACGATTGTGGCTATAATGGTAATTGCTGCCCCTGTAACCTTTGAACTTATGTCAACTAAATCCCCTATCGAAACGCTTCCACTTACAAAAACAATAATGGCGCCTATTGTCGCTGGGATTGCTTCGTTCATATTTTTTGGACGGATAAAGATCAGGACCATTGTTAGAATAAAAGCAAAGATGGTAATGATTACCGTCGATTGATGATACATAAAAATTAATTTACTCCCTTCACATAAGTTTCCTTCATTATTTTCCGTTTATTTCCTTCTTGTCCTTTGCTTTATAGTACGTCCCAAAGTGAAGGCTTGTTCTAAACGAATGTCTCGTCTTTTCATAAATCAGCATGTAACTAGAAGTATTTTCAATAATTCTACTAGATTTTTACCTATATTTTTATATATAGACGAATGACACACATGCATTTTAATAGGTTTATGTAATAAGGAATGAACAAAAAAACCGATACTTTTGAAAGTATCGGTTGCTACTGTTAGTGTTTTTTTCCTTTTGGACCTTTTTTACCATGGCTACCGTGGCTGCCGCTACTACCGCTGCTACCTGAGCTGCCTGAGCTACCTGAGCTTCCTGAGCTACCTGAGCTACCTGAGCTGCCTGAGCTGCCTGAGCTACCT